>CAZOTM010000081.1:0-8724 GCA_964582675.1 uncultured Clostridiaceae bacterium | reverse complement strand
ATCCCCTTCTGATAAGACCAATTAGCCTGGATAAGGGTATATAATATTGTTTATAAATCATTCATGAGGCAGAAAACTATGAAAAAATCAGCGTTCCTCCTGGTCATTTTCCTCATCTTCACGCAAGCCGCCTGTAGGGATAAGGAACCAAATAAATATCAAGTCACTCCCAGTGCCCCATCTGCGCACCGTGAAATGTCCGATGAGATTCCAAAATTGGGATTGTTCAGTTTGCATGCCGCCACCTTCTATTCGGAGAAGAATTATTATGTTTTACAAGACCCGGCGACCCTGGGGATATTTTCTCAAGAACTGGACAAAAGCATTGACCGGGAGATCAACTGGATCCCCGCCATAGAGGACGGCATTCGTTTCTCGATTTCCGATATCGATCAATATGATTCCTTAACCATTGTGTTATCGGCTGATTTTCTTCAACTCAGCCGGCCTGACGGCCAAAAACGCTGTTTTTCCGGGGATTACCGGGGGCTGATCAGCCTCATCGAGAACTTCAAGCGCAATTCAGTGGCGGTTAATTTCCCCCACTGATTCCTCTCCCTCCCATGGGATCCGCCGCTTTACAAAAAGCTATAAAAAAGAGAAGCCCCTGTGATATGACCACTGGGGTTTCTCTTTTTTTGACGGATTTTTCGGTTTGCTGTCTGGAGTTCCAGGCACAGCCTTGGATCCATTCTGCCATGGGCTATTCTTCTTCCACCTTGATCTTCAGCTTAGCGGAAATTTCCGGGTAGACCTTGATCTCGGCCTCGTAAAGTCCGGTCCCTTTGATATTATCCATAATGATCTTTTTTCGATCGATGTCTAAATTGAACTGTTTTTTCAATTCCGCGGCCACATCCTTGGAGGTTATGGCTCCGAACAATCTTCCGCCCTCGCCGGTCTTGACCTTGAGCTGAAGCTGCTTTTGCTTCAAATCATTGACCAGTTCCTGAGCGGCTTCAGTTTCTTTCAGTTTCTGTTTCCTTACGGATTCCTTCTTGGCATTGGCTGTATTAAGATTCCCCTCCGTTGCCTCTAAGGCCAGCTTCTTGGGAAACAGGAAATTTCTGGCATAACCATCTGATGTATTTACGATATCTCCCTTTTTGCCAACTGATTTAACGTCCTGAAGAAGTATTACTTTCATCCGCTTCATCCTCCTTGAATTTATCATTCAGTATTTTCTTTAATCTCTCTTTGACATGCTCCGTTGTATCATTTTTAACCCTGGCGCCGGACATGGTCATATGCCCTCCGCCCCCGAACTCTTCCATTATAACCTGAACGTTCATATCCCCCAAGGACCTGGCGCTGATTATGACATCATCATTGGTCTGGAGCAGAACAAAGGAGGTATGGATCCCTTTCAGATTCATGAACTCATCGGCAGCCTGGGCAGCGATCAGGGTATCCCTGACTCCAGTCGGACAAACCGCAATGGCGATCCCATTATCGATCTCGGCTGATTTTACGATGGCGGCTTTCAGGAGATACAGTTCTTTATCGAAGGCGAACATGGATTTCAAATCCAGGGTGTTGGCTCCGGCCTTCCTTAGGTAAGCGGCCGCCTCAAATGTCCTGGCTCCGGTTTTAAAGTTGAAGTTTTTCGTGTCCACCAAAATTCCCGCCAACAGAGTATCCGCTTCCACTTTACTCAATTCCGGTTTTTCAGCGATGTATTGGACAAGCTCCGTAACCAACTCCGATGTGGAGGACGCATAGGCTTCAATATAGGACAGGGTGACTCCTGAAATCGCATCCTGGGCCCGCCGGTGATGATCGATGATCACTTTCTTGGCTGAATTCGTGGCCACGTCAGCATTGAGTACATATCCCAGAGAATGCACATCCACAATGATCAGGATATCCTTCTCTCCAACGCCCTGCTCAAATCCAGCCGAAGGTATGAATACCTCACCATACTGCTCGGTGGCTTCCAGCCGGTCAAGCAGCTCGGTGACATTGCGGTGGGGTTCATCCAGGAGAATATTGGAAGGTTTTTTCAGGGCTCGGGCGATGGCGTGGATCCCGATGGCCCCGCCGATGGAGTCCATGTCGGGATTGACGTGTCCCATGATGTAAACATGGTCGCTCTCTGCGATCAAATCCCTTAAGGCATGGGCAACTACCCTGGATCTGACTTTGGATTTCTTTTCCATCTCCCTGGAGTTGCCCCCAAAGAAATTCAGCTTATCACCGGTTTTGATGACCACCTGGTCGCCGCCCCTGCCCAAGGCAAGTTCCTTGGCAACGCCGGCCGCATTGCCGTCTTCCGCCACTGTTCCGTTGTCATAGCTGACCCCCATGCTCAAGGTCGGCTCAAGGGTATTCCCTTGATCAATATTTTTAATTTTATCCAGCACCGGGAACTTTCGTTTGACTTCTTCCCGGAATACTTCATAGGGTGCGATGATCAGTGCCTTGCTGGTTGAATATTTCTTCATGAAGCCTTTTAGGCTTGTCGTATAATCCAACAGCACCTTTTCAATGGCTGCCGCCACAAAGGGTTTTTTATCATCCGGCGCTGAATTCAACACTTCATTCAGGTTGTCCACCTCGACGAGGATGGTGACAATCTTGCTGTCCTCGACTTTTTTTACCACCGTATAGTCGGTGAGATGAAGGAATATCAGATCCTCTTCAAACTCACCGTGGGAAGCCGTATAGCGGATCGCTTCCGGCCGGTAGACCCGGCCTTCCATGGTCAAAAACTCGGGCATCTCCCCCCTCCAGATTTTTTCTGTATCAATGGGGATAATCTCTTCAATTTCATTGAGGGGGTCCCTGCCGGATATTTCACGGAATTTTTTATTATACCAGGAGATCATCCCGTCTCTGGTAAAGGCCACAATGGGGAAGATGGATTCTGTTGCCGCTTCCACCACCGAAGGTTTTAGTTTTTTTATGGAATCATTGGTAAACTTATCCCACGACCGCTTGCTGAACAAGTGCAGTTTATTCAGCAGAAGGAACACACCGATCAATGCTGCCAGCATGATTGCGGCTGGATAATACTGCTTTGTAAAAACCAGGTATCCAAAGACGATCATATTTAATGCAATATACAATAATTGTTCCCGGTTGAATCTGGAGTACTTCTCCATATCTACTCCTCCCTGGTTGCCTTAAACTTCCAAATCAAGTAAGCCCATAAACTGCTGCCTGATAGATTTCTAAAATCCATCACGGAATCCACCACCGTCATCAATATCATTGTATCAGTTCCGAGTAAAAACATTGCGGCAGCTGCCCCCAATACCCTGGCCAATCGATTGGTAACTCGAATTCTGGCTGACAAAAACCACCAGACCATGGACAGACCGCCGATAACCCCTAAGAAGGTCAGCAGACTGTAGCCTGTGTTGAATAGGAGACTGCCGGCCCGAAGGCTGCTGCCTTCAAAGTAAACCCCGGCAAGGATCAGCACAAACGTAGAGAATAACACCAGGGTGTTGATTTTCAATTCTGAAAAATAGGGCACTTTTACAGGTTTCAGCCTGCCGTCGGCGATGGCCCGCCATGATAATCTAAGCCCCAAATAGCCAATGATCGCCCCATACTGGATCACCATGGGGGCCACCTGATCGGCGATCATCGTCGGTGTCAAAGCGGCTGCGATTTCCTTAAACAGGAGTTTCTGGCTTTCCGGCAAAGTTACCTCACTTTGTTCCAGGACATTCAGGACCATCTTCGAAGACTCACTGGCAATACCTGCAAAGAAGCCCATGAAATCAGTTTTTTCGACGATATAAATCAAAATGCCCAGGTTGAAAACCATACTGGCTGTTCCGGCAGCTGCCATGATCAAGAGGGCTTTCGCAGGAGACGCTTTCAGTTTAATCACCAACAAATGGCCGAAGGTCATGATCAAAAACGTAACTGCGGCGGCAAGCAAATTGTCAGCTCCGCCAAGCACTGCATAAGGCAAGAGGCCGGCCGCAGCGGTGGAAAAAAAGGCGACGGTGCCATGACGGGAGTAGATAAAAAGCAGATAAATCGGACAAATCAAGGCCGCTGTCAAAATGAAGCCCTGGGAGTAAATGATCAGCACATTCAATAAAAGAAACAGGAGTGCCGCAGGATACCATTGTCGTTGATCCACCTGTCTGGTGTTGTTTTGGTTCATTGTTTTTTTCCCTTTGTTATAGTTTTAGCATTGTATACTTCATTTTATAGTTTTATGAAGGGTAATGCAAAAGTTCCGGTTTTTCTGTCCCCTGGCAAGGGAGATCGACCACCCTATTATACTTCATGGACCCCCTGGTATTCCTTTAAATAGAAAAAGGTCCGTACGTAGTACAGACCATGATTCTTATTCTGTTGTAAAAGGCAGCAACGCAATATTTCTTGATCTCTTTATTGCTTCTGTTAAAACTCTCTGGTGCTTAGCACAAGTACCTGAAATTCTTCTGGGCAGGATCTTGCCTCTTTCAGTTATGAATTTCCTCAGCTTAGGAACATCTTTGTAGTCTATCGCATCAACTTTATCTACACAGAACTGACATACTTTTCTCTTGGCTCGTCTGGCTCTGGGATTACTTTTTCTGAAATCTCTTCCGCCGTCTTTGCCATCTCTATTTTCTCTAGCCATAATATCCTCCTTCATTTACTTTCCCGCAATGGGAACAATTCGGATGATTTGCAGCCGTGAAAATGACAGATCATTCCTGACCAACTGGGGAGGTTGGATCAAGCCCTGTCTTTAATATAAAAGCATTATTTATCATACCATTATAATAAAATAAATTCAATAGGGATATTTCGGGGTCATCCAAACATTTCGAACCCATCGAACCATATTGCCATCATCTTCGTGCCACTGAGCGCAAGTTATTCATTCAGCCCATACTGCTCCCTAAAGTGGAAGTCCGTTCTGCCAAGGCCAGATTGGACTTCCCTTGGCAAAGCCCGCAGAAATCCTGTCCGCCAAATATTCAGCTCCAGGAAAAGCCAGGTATTTTTCAACGGGGGCTCTTAGACCAGTGAGCCTTTCCAGCCATGGAGTCCGCCCTTGAGATCAAAGACATTCTCAGCCAGGCCGTTTTTAGCCAGGAATTTATGAGCAACTGCACTTCTGGAACCGGACAGACAGTAAAGCAGGACAACTTCCTGCTTGTCAGCATATTTTTTGAGTTCATTCAAATGGCTGCCCAGGAGGTTCACCGGAATATTCCGGGCTTTCTTGATATGGCCTTGCGAAAATTCCTGGGGAGACCGTACGTCGATGATATGAGCACCATGGCCGGCTTTTTCTAAAAATTCTTCCTGGGTGAGTGAGAAGGGGTGGTTTCCAAATCCAAACATATTTCATTTTCCTTTCTTCATTTGATTCAATGGAGCTTTCAGATCATCCGCCTGTTCAAAAACTGATTTGAGTTTACCGGTTCGATCTCATCTTGAAAGATCTCTGGTATTTATTATATCGGACTTCCTCGATTTATCAAGCAAAACTTTTCCTCCGGCCGCCTATCCGCTAATTGTGTTTTGACAAGCCGACGGCTTCCTCCCCTCGGCAACGTCCTCCTGAAGCATGATATCCAGGGATAATAAAGCAGCAGCGCCCATGCTGATGGGCGCTGCTGCTTCTATGGTTTATGCTTTTATATCACGGCTTGGTTTAATCTGGAACTTAACCTGTTCCCCAACAGACGTCCCGGATTTAACCGATTTAAAATGGAATGTCTCCTTCATCCACCGGAGTCATATCCTCAAATCCTCCGCCAAAATCGGATCCGCTATTTGCATCAAAGTCGTTTCTGGGAGAAGCCCCTCTCGAACCGGACTTATCGCCCCATTCGATGAATTGCACTTCGTCGGCAACAACCTCGGTTACATATCTTTTGGTTCCATCCTTGGCATCATATGATCTTACTTGAAGTCTTCCCGCAATTCCTATCAGTTTGCCCTTGGTTACATACTGTGCTGTAGATTCAGCTTGTTTTCCCCAAACAACGACAGGAATGAAATCTGCTTCTTTCTGTCCATCCTTGGAGAATTTTCTGTCTACTGCAACCGTTAATGTAGTCACTGCTGTTCCGGTTCCTGGTGTGTATTTCAGTTCAGGATCCCTGGTTAATCTTCCGATAAGCATTACTTTATTCATTGTGTACCACCTTTAACCTTCTAATACAATTATTATGTGGCGGATTACTCCATCAGTAATTCTGTAAATTCTGTCGAGTTCCTTCGGTAAAACCGGTTCACTCTGAAAGTTCATCAGAACATATGTACCTTCATTGACTTTATTGATCTCATAAGCAAGTCTTCTCTTGCCCCAGATATCAACATTATCAACCGTACCTCCACCATTCACGATAACTCCCTTGAATCTTTCGATTAGGTTGTTCACACCGTCTTCATCCAAAGATGGGTGCGCGATAAATATGGTTTCATACTTTCTCATAATGTCACCTCCTCCCCCTGGCCTTATGATCATACGTCATTTTTCGTATGACAGGGATTACGAGTCTTTATAATATCATATATGAGCATCTAATTCAATTGACAATTCACAGATTATTTTTTCGTAACCAGCTTTTTTGCATCCTTTTCAAATTTGCTGCGAGGCAGCATGACCATTCTTCCGCATCCCTTGCATTTGATTTTAATGTCTGCGCCCAGCCGGATGATTTCCCACTCGAAGGAGCCGCAGGGATGCTGCTTTTTCATTTGGACCACATTGCCAAGTTCGTATTCTGTTATCATCGGAGAGTCCCTCCTTCCGGGTAGATATTGATGCCGGTTTTGATCCCTTCATCACTGAATGCTTTTAAGATATCACGGCGCAACTCGTTTTCGTAGAGCCAATGGAGCTCATAATTCGCTTTGCCCTGGATCCGGAGGGTCGCTCCGATGTCCCTGATATTTACTACACCCATGACATTGGGACCTTCCAGCAGCTCTGCATGACTGGCTTTGAATTTTTCGGCGATGAGGTTCATCACCTCCAGCGCCTTCTCAATGGACTGGTCGGCAGCTACGGTGACATCCACCAAAAACCGCCGCTCGCCCCTTGAGACATTGGTGATCTCCTGGATATTGCCATTGGGGAGAATGTGCATATCGCCGTTGAAGTCCCTCAGGACTGTAGATCTTATTCCGATCTCTTCCACAAAGCCGGATTTTGGGCCCACGGTTATGAATTCGCCGATTTTGAATTTATCCTCGAAGAGGATAAATAGGCCGGACAGGATGTCCTTAATGAAGCTTTGGGCGCCAAACCCCAGTGCCACGCCTCCCACCCCGGCCAGCGTAAAGCCGATGGGTCCCATGTAGAGGGTTACGATGTAGGCTAGGGCAAACAGGTAAAGTGTATAGGATACGACGCTTTTTAAGAGGGATTTTAAGGTTTTTGTTTTTAAGGGATCCACCGGTCTGCCAGGAACCAGACTTTTTTTATCCAGGACTTTTTCGATGACGTAGTGCAGGACTTTCACAATGATGGCCACCAGCAGGAGAACAATAATAGTAATGGCAATATTTTTGCCTGCCCCGAGTAGACTTGTCTGTATCTCTTCGATTATTGGCTGCGTTAACATTGTACCCTCCCTATACAACACCAATATTATGGAGCTGCAGGTATTTATTATACACTGGTTGTATTTCAATCCTTATTATATCATCGGATGGATCATGTCACGAAATATTCATTCAGGCAGCAATAAGTCCATATTTTATCCCCTGCCTGAAATTTCGATCCATTGGCTGGGTTAATTGTTACATTTCATCCATATTGGTTTTAGCCAGTTTTAATACAGACAATGTAATTTAGAATTGCCGGGTATCTATTGATTTTATTACCTGCCGCTAAAACAATGATCTGGAGCAGCGCACCAGGTACCATTTGACAAAATTTTGACAAAATAAATCATAGCAGGAGGATAGTTTATGAAAAGTTTCACGAGGTTATTGACTGCCGCTGCGGTATCAATTCCCCTATTGACGACGGCGTGCAGCCCTAAGGAAGTTTCACAAATTACCAGCCAATCGGAGGAGATAACCTCCCAGGCAGTCCAACAGGTAAGGGAACTCGGTGCCAAGGCATCGGAGATCGCCGGAAAAGCCGTGACTGATCTGAAAGGCTATATCGATTCGGTGAATGGTTCAGACCAGTCCGCCCTGGATACTGTTGAATTGAAGAATAAGTGGGCCAACATCAAAGGCAAGTTCAATGAAATGGCCGACAGTGCGACGTCGACCGAGGTCAAAGAAAAAATCAGGAATGCCGTAGCCGGCCTGGAGGAGCAGTTCAACGCCCTCTTGAAAAACCTGGAAACCAATCAGGATGTCGCCAAAGCCAAAGAAGCGGTTGCCAAATTTTGGAATGCTGCCCTTACCAAACTCAACGAATTTACAAAATAATAGGCATAAATTTCCCCTCGGGTTGGTTATAATGGTTTTTAAGTGAAGCCAAGCAAAGGATCTAACCAACGGAGGAAGCCAGTTTGAAGACAGTCAGAAATACCAATATCCATTATGCGTTCAGTCCCCTGATCACCCCTGCCGAACATGCCGAAGCGGGGGATCTGGTCCTGTTTGAAAGCAAGGACTGTTACGATGAACAGATCACGGAGGATGGCATGCCCTTTTCCGAGCTGGATATGGCGCGGAATAATCCGGCCACCGGGCCCCTTTATGTCAACGGAGCCAAACCAGGGGATATCCTCAAAGTCCATATCGAAAAAATCGAATTAGTAGACCACGGGGTCATGTGTGTCCGGGAAG
>CAZOTM010000080.1:0-8813 GCA_964582675.1 uncultured Clostridiaceae bacterium | reverse complement strand
CCATCACGGCAGGCAATCAGTTGCTGAGTATGGCGACTTGATTCTCAGGCTGAACTGTGTATGGCAAAATAAAAACTAGCCAGTGTGGAAACTAAGAATTGTACCAGGTGGAAAATAAATACTCCACTGTTATCCCCCTGAATAAGCTATCCTTTTAGTTGACTATAACTTTAAGGATGGTACAGGAGATGTTAACAATGGAGCATATTTATCATATCAGATATGAGTTCAATGAAAAAGGAAAAAGCCTTAGACAAATTTCAAGGGAAACCAGACACTCCCGTCAGACTGTCAAAAAAATAGTAGAACAAGAGGATTTCAATAAGACTAACCCCACCAAACAAATCCGGAGTAGCAAGTCTGACCAGTATCGAGACCAGGTTCGCAGTTGGCTCATAGACGACCAAACCGCACCTCGTAAGCAACGTCATACCGCCCACAGGATATTCCAACGCCTCAGCCAAATTGAAGAGCGTGAGGGACGCAAGATCACTGTAGTAGAGCGATCAATCCGCAATCTGGTAGTCGAGCTCAAGCAGGAATTAGGGCAGACCACCATCGCCTCGCTGCCGCTGCTTCATCCTGCTGGGGAGGCTCAGGTGGACTTTGGCGAAACTGCCTTCTACGAGCGGGGCACATACTACGAGGGTTACCATTTGGCACTGACATTACCCCATTCTGATGCCAAGTATGTGCAGCTCTTTAAAGGGCAAACCTTTGAGTGTCTGGCCCAGGGACTGATTGATATCTTCCATCACATAGGTGGCGTCCCACCAATCATTCGATTTGATAACATGTCGACGGCGGTTAAGGCCATTAAGGCTTATGGCGAGCGGGAGGTAACCGATAATTTCCGGCGACTGCAGTGCCATTTCGGGTTTGAGAGCAACTTCTGTAACCCGAACTCAGGGAATGAGAAAGGATCGGTGGAAAACTACGTCGGCTACAGCCGCCGCAACTACTTTGTGCCAGTGCCCGAGATGACCGATCTGGTTATGTTTAACCGTGAGCTACTACCAGAGTGTGACAAAGACCTGAAGAGAGAACACTACAAACTGGAGCGGCTGGTCTCGGATCTTTTTGAGGAGGACAAGGTCAAATTAAAGCCGCTGCCGCGTTACCCCTTCGAGGTCAGCAAACACGTCCTATGTCGGACCAACGCTTACGGAATGGCCAAATTCGCGACCAACAGCTACTCTACGGGTGGAGATTTAGCTAGACGCGAAGTGACACTCAAAGTCGGCGCCCATACGGTGACGGTGTTGGATGGGGCTCTGTGCGAGGTGGTCACCCACCCTCGTCTGTATGGAAAACATAAAGAATCGATGTATTGGGGACCCTACCTGGATGTCTTGGCGCTACGACCCACTGCACTTAAGTACAGTGGATTCTATGAAGGACTCCCCGGCGAGGTGAAGCACTTCCTGTCCGAATGCGACCTGCCAGGCAAGCGGCAAATCTTGGGTGCGGTTTCGAGGGCGACAAAGGCCGAGGGCCTCGACAAATCCGTCTGCGCTCTCGCAGACGCCCTCTCGTTCTCGCCCAAGGATGCAGACAGCTTTGTATCAGCGTACGGTTTTGCTCTGCAGGGGCCTCTCCAAGTGCCCAAGAATGCTGTTCCGGCGGATCTGCCCCCTCTGGTTGAGTATGAACTGAACCTCAGGGCGTATGGCAAGCTGATGGGAGACGGACGATGCAGGAGATGATTCGCAGCCTGTGCAGGCAGCTTCGGCTGGGCTCGCACATTGCCGAGAACTACAGCCAGATCCAGGCAGGCACGCAAGAAGAGTTCCTAATCAAAGTACTGACCGAGGCGGTTGCTGCCCGCGAGGTGGAACGAAAAAACCGGAACATCCAACAAGCCGGTTTTGATCTGATCAAGTCAATTGAATCCTTTGATTTCTCGGGAATGACACTACCAGGAGGGGTGTCCCCGCAATCGCTGAAAGCCTGCGAATTTGTCCATAACAAGCAAAACCTGATCCATTATGGACGACCAGGGACTGGGAAGACTCATCTGGCCACGGCCTTAGGCGTGGAAGCCTGCAGGGCCGGTTACAAGGTGCTCTACTTCAAAACCAGCCGCTTGGTCAATCTCCTAATCGATGCCCGTAAAAACGACACAGAGATCAAATTCTGGAAAAAACTGGGCCAAGCAGACGTCTTAATCCTTGATGAATGGGGCTACATCCCTTTTGAGAGGACAGGTACCCAGTTGCTTTTTGAGGCTATATCTGAATGTTACGAAAAACGAAGTGTAATCATAACGACCAACCTGCCCTTTGACGAATGGAACACGATATTCTACGACCAAAAGCTGACAACAGCGATCCTGGACCGGCTTGTGCATCATGGACTACTTCTGATGCATGATGGACCCAGTTACCGAGTTCAGCACTCAGAAATGAACTAACCAACCTCATGGGGGGTGGTAAGATTCTTAACTTCCACACTGGTAAAAAAATAGCTTGCCAAACACAGGCTGAACGACTGAGAAATGCTAAAGACTAAGAATCCTAGAATTATAGTTGATATATATTTGACTATTTTTATATATATTGATAGAGTATAGATGTTCTTAAAAATATAACTAATTTAGCGAAGGATGTGCCATAATCATGAAAAAACTATTGACGATTGCCATGGCAGCTGCAATGACATTCAGCCTGGCAGCTTGCACCGGCAGCCCAGGGAGCACGACAGCAGCAGGGTCAACGACACCAGCTACATTACCGAGCAAGACAGCGGCGGCTACAACTGCGGCAGCTACTGCAGCGCCGACCAAGGGTTGGAGCTCCGAGCACTATAAGCCGGAAATGAAGGGCAAAACCCTGAATATGTACGCAGTAACCGACTCCATCATCCCGGCACTGGAAGTATTCTACCAGGATACGGGCATCAAGGTTGAAAGTTTGACCATGAAAAACGGGGAGATGCTGCAAAGGATCAAGAATGAAAAAGACTCCGGCACCGTATTGGCTGATCTCTGGTTCACCGGCGGAGCCGACACCTTCATCAGCGGCTCGGAAATGGGACTGACTATGGCCTATAAATCCCCGGAGGCTGAGTCCATTCAAACCGATATGAAGGACTTGGACGGTTACTGGACCGGGACATCCCTGACGGTGGTGGACTGGGTCGTCAACACTGAAGTGATCAAGGAATTGGGCGCCAAAATGCCTGAAACCTGGGATGACTTGCTGCAGCCTGAACTCAAGGGCATGATCTCCATGTCGGACCCGGCTTCCTCAGGGACAGCCTACAACACGGTCTCTGCCATCCTGCAGACCAAGGGCGAGGAGGAAGGCTGGAAATACCTGGATCAATTGATCCAGCAGGTACCGTTCTTCACCGCCAGGGGCAGCGACCCGATCAATCTGGCCCAGACCGGAGAAGCCGCGTTAGGCATCGCCGCCGGAACCGGAGCGACTTCCATGGCCGAAGGCACCCCGGAACATGTTAAGCTGGTTTATCCCAAAGACGGTACTGGGTGGTGGCCGCAGCCTCTGGCGATCATTGAGGGGACCAAAAACCCCGAAGAAGCCAAAGTATTTGTAGACTGGGCATTATCCAAACGCGGTCTGGAGGAAATCGGCAAATGCCAAAGGGCATTGCTGGTAAAGGCCGATGTTCCCGCCCCCAAGGGTATTATGGCCTTAAATGAGATCAAACTCTTCCCCACTGACTTCAAAGCCAATGCCAAGGATCGGGATGCCATCCTGGTCAAGTGGGCAGAAAAAGTCAAGGCGGCGGACAAGGTCACCCAATAGGAAAAGGCAGTCCAATAATCTCATGGAATGATTCACAAAATGGAGCCTTGCCATAAAAAACGAACAATAGTATAGTGTTGCCTAGGTGACTGTGATTTTAGGATCCACAGTCACCTCCGCATTTAAAAGGATAAATCGATGAAACACAGAAACCTCCTTGGCGATTTTTTTAATTTCATATTATTCATTCTCATATTTTATTTTTGCAGTTTGCCGGTGATCAGTGTGATCCTCTATGGGGTCAACGGCGACGGCCGGGCGGTCACCAGCAGTGATATCACCCGGGCGTTGATGCTCCTGCGCAACAGTGTTGCCCTGTCCCTCCTGGTGTCGGTAGCCGCCGTTGGGTTTGGCACCATCGCCACCTTCGGGTTGTACCGGATAAAATTCAAGGGCCGGGGCATCATGCGGGTATTGATGCTGCTGCCACTGGTAAATCCGGCATTTGTCGGCAGCATCTCTTTCCTGATGCTTTTTGGCAAGCGGGGACTGATCACCCATCAGTTCCTGGGGCTGAACATATCTCCCTTTGGCTGGCAGGGGGTCTTCTTTTTACAAGTCCTGGGGGCCATCACCTCGGCCTATCTGATTATTTCGGCCGCAGTCCGCAATACGGATGTATCCACTGAAGAGGCTGCCCGAAATCTGGGGGCCTCAGAGCTTCAGGTGTTAACCAGAGTCACCCTGCCCATGATGGCGCCGGAGATCACCACCGCATTTTTGATGGTGTTTCTTGGCTCCATGGCCGATTTCACAACACCAATGATCATCGGCGGCCGTTTCCGGACCCTAGCCACGGACCTCTACTTGCAGATCACCGGGCTCAATAATATGCGGATTGCCAGTATTTCCGGGATTTTTTTGTTGATTCCCTGTTTTATTGCGTTTTTTCTCCAAAGAAGCTATTCCCGGCACCGGCGCTACAGCTCTGACCATGCAGCCTATGGCGAGATTGAATATACCAAGGTGAAGGGGTGGATCAAAGCCGGCCTCATCGGTACTACCTTATTGATCATGAGTTATTTTATCATCAACATCACGTTCATTTTCGTCGGTGCCTTCACTGAAAACTGGGGTTATGACTATACATTCACGACGAAGTATTTGGAAGAAGCGTTTTCCACCAACCTTTCCAAGTATCTTAAACCATTTATCAACAGCGTGACCATGTCAGTCATCACAGGACTGGGATCCTCCCTGATTGGCGTGGTCATGGCTTATCTGATCCAGCGAGGTAAAATCAAGTTCGGCAAATCCCTGGATTTGATCGCCATGGTGCCGGCGGCAGTCCCGGGGATCCTCCTGGGGGTGGGCTACCTGGTGACCTTTAAGTATCCCTTTTTGGGGATCGGGCGGTATATCCTAACTGATTTAAAACCGCTGATATTACTGGGGACCAGCATCATCGTATATTTGTCCTGTATTTCCCGAAATATCAACGTATCCATGAAATCCTGCTATGCTCTCTTAGAGCACATCGATCCGGATCTGGAAAATGCCGCCTTCAATCTGGGGGCATCGAAAGTCCAGACTTACCGCTATGTCATAATTCCCCTCCTTAAGGATGCCTTTGTGAATTCCTATATCAAGGTATTCGCAGGGACTATGACCTCACTGGGCGTGATCATCTTCCTGCTGATGCCGAAAAATAAAGTCATTGTCCAGGTTCTGTTCCAGTCCCTGACTGGGGGCATGGCGCTGGGGGTACCGGCTGTCTTGGCCCTGTCCCTGTCCTTTCTGACTTTATCCCTGATGCTGCTTTTCAGCCTTCTGGCATATGGAAAGGATTCCTTGGCAAAATTATGGAGGTTGGGTAAATGAAAATTGAATTGGTCAACATCAACAAAACCTATCTGGAGACCATCGCGGTGAATGAAGTTTCCCTGACCATCAACGATGGTGAACTGATGGTCCTCCTGGGACCCTCCGGCTGCGGTAAAAGCACCCTCTTGAGGATCATCGCCGGCCTCATCGACGCCACCTCCGGACGGCTGTTTTTCGATGGCGTGGACGTGACGGAGCAGCCTGCGCAGCAGCGGAAAACTGCCATGGTATTCCAAAACTATGCCCTGTTCCCCCATTTGAACGTCTTTGACAATATTGGCTTTGGCCTGAAGGTGCGGGGCGCCGGCAAAGCTGCTATGGCAGAGCGGGTGGCCGAAATGACCAAAATCGTCGAGCTCCAGGGGTTGGAAAAACGCAAGATCCAGGAGCTGTCCGGCGGACAGCGCCAGCGGGTGGCCTTAGCCCGGGCACTCATCACCCGGCCGGATATTTTACTGTTTGATGAGCCCCTCTCCAATCTGGATGAAAAGCTCAGAGTCACCATGCGGCAAAATATCCGGCAGCTGCAAAAGCAGTTTGGGATAACCACCATCTATGTCACCCATGACCAGGAGGAGGCCATGTCCATCGCCGACCGGATCACTGTTATGCAGGCAGGGGATATCCTGCAGACGGACACTCCGGAGCAGGTTTATGGCAATCCCCGGAATCGGTTTGTTGCCGAATTTGTCGGCCAGGCCAACTTTTTTGAGATCAGGGATGAACAGGCCGAGATCCTCCGGGTCAAAGTCCCCTTTCCCGGGGTGGACAGCTCCCATTATGTCATGCTCCGACCGGAACGGGTGGTTTTTTCGGAAACCGGGGTCAGCGGTGAGATCACCTTCAAGGAAAACCTGGGCTTGCTCACCCGATATGTGGTGTTGGTCCAGGGCAGGGAGATTAAGGTAGATGCATTGAGCTCCCTCCTGCAAAAGAACTATGAAGTTGGCAGCCCCGTCCATCTCCAATGGGATATCAGCTCGTTAGTGCTGACGCAAAAATATGTTCCCCGTATATGAAAGGCAACGGCGCAAGCCGCTTATCCCTGACCTGCCAGAAACTTCCCGGAACTTGCCAGCCGCAGTTAACGCCAAGCTCGGGGAAATCCAGCCACGTCTTTACCTTGTAATGGTTCATGAAACCTTCGGCAGCCTTGGGCTGCTTTTTCTTTTTTGTGTGTACCTTCAAGGATAATCATGTAGAATGGGAGGGATGAGAAATTTTTGATGGTGATCCGTTGGATAGTTTATCCAAATCAAGATCATGATGGGAATATCAATGAGTAATGATAAGTTTTCTAAGAATGAGCAGGCGGTTAAAATCGCCGAAAAGGAACTCCAGGGAATAAAATCCCTCGATTTTCAGGAAGCCGAAGCAATTTCTTTTGCCGGCGGTCTCCTCGTCCCCACGGTCTTTGATGTTCCCTTGAAGGAACCACTTCTGGTGGACGATAACATTTTAGGCGAGGTCAAGACGATCATGGGCAGTGCCATGCGCACAGCCGAGTTTGATGAAAAGTATGCCTACGACGGGCAGCTGGGAGCAATCTACGACCCTGCCAAAACAATCCTTAAACTATGGGCGCCCACCGCAGTGGAGGTGGAACTGGAGGTTTATCCGGATACTGATCCGGCCAGTGAGGTGGCTGAAAGGCTGGCAATGCATGAAACGGACCGGGGCGTCTGGGAGCTTCTGCTCCCCGGCGACCATAAAAACCTGGTCTATACCTATCGCCTGACATTTGCCAACGGCCTGGTCAATACCGCCTGTGATCCCTATTGCCGGGCGGTCATTGCCAATGGGGGAAGATCCGTGGTGCTGGACCCGGAGGATGTTCGGATCGATGATTTTCACAGACTGCCCCGGTTTTCTTCCCCCCTGGACGCGGTGATCTATGAGCTGCACATCCGGGATCTTTCCATTTCCCCTGATTCCGGGATCATCCACAAAGGCAAGTTTCTGGGTGTGGTGGAGGCGGGCACGAAATTCGGAAAGATTCCCACCGGGCTTGACTACCTGAAATCCCTGGGGATCACCCATCTCCAGATCCTTCCCATGTTTGACTATGCGTCCGTGGATGAGCTGCATTCAGACAACGCCTATAACTGGGGCTACGATCCACTGAATTTCAACGTCCCGGAGGGCTCTTACGCCACGGATCCCAGGGATCCGGTGAAGCGGATCCTTGAATTGAAGACCATGATCAAGCAGCTCCACGAGGCGGGGATCCGGGTCATCATGGATGTGGTGTATAACCACGTGTTTGATGTGAAGCTGCAAAACCTGAATTTAACAGTCCCCGGGTACTTCTTCCGCTACGACGACCAAGGGCAGCTGAGCAATGGCACGGGGGTGGGCAATGATACGGCCTCAGAGCGAGCCATGATGCGCCAATTCATCCTCCGATCGATTGTTTACTGGCTGACAGAATATCATCTGGATGGCTTCCGCTTCGACCTCATGGGGATCCACGATATCGACCTCATGAATGAGATCCGGCACGTGGTCGATCAAACCGACCCATCGGCGATCCTCCTGGGGGAAGGCTGGGACTTGCCCACACCCATCCCGGGAAATCGCAAGGCCAATCAGAAAAATGCCTATAAAATGCCGGGGATCGCCCACTTCAATGATTCAACGAGAGATCTGGTCAAGGGCAGCGTTTTCAATTTTGAAGAAACCGGCTTCATAACCGGCCGGCGCAAGCTGGAACATCTGCTGTATTTGAACATCATTGGCGGCGGCAATTTGCCGGGACACCTGCCCAAGTATAATTCCCCGGATAAGATCATCCAGTACGTGGAAGCCCACGACAATTTGACAATGTATGACAAGCTGATGAAAACCAACCCCTTCGAGTCCATGGGGAGGACCATCCGCCGCCATACTCTGGGAACAGCCATCGTCCTCCTGTCCCAGGGGATCCCCTTCCTCCATGGGGGCCAGGAATTTTTGAGGACCAAATTCGGAGATGAGAACTCCTACAAATCACCTGACAAGATCAATCAATTCGACTGGAAGCGGGCAGCGCAAATGACCCAGTCCGTCGACTACGTTAAAGGCTTGATCCAGCTGAGAAAAAACCACCATCTGTTCCGCTTGCAGACCAATCTGGAGATCAGAGCGGCGGTTACCCTTTTAAAAGCCCGGCGCAGAGTCGTGGCCTTTGAACTGAAAGATGGGACCGAAACCCTCATCGTCATGTTCAATGCTTCCTTG
>CAZOTM010000079.1:0-8818 GCA_964582675.1 uncultured Clostridiaceae bacterium | reverse complement strand
GTCGCAATCTGAGCCAAAAGCGAGATTTCGAAACGCCGATACGAGGATTATTCTGGAGAGCCGTTTAAAACGGCAATCGTGTGGGTGAAAAGAGAGGTCCTTGCGCAGAAGCGAGACGGCGCCCGGCATCATCCAAGCTCTGATGACTCTCTATCACATGTCCCCTGCAGACCATGTGCTTAACGCCAAGCTAAGGGCTGTTCCAATAAGAGGACTGCTCCATACGCTCTTTAAAATTAATTCGTTTTGAACCTGGTCATGGATTATTTTCTGGTTCTGAGTCTTCCCCGGAGCGAACGTGCGCTCTTTGAACAAGCCTCGCGCACGCTCATCTGACACGGTTTTTTGAGCCTGATCATTCTTTTTTTGATCGACAGGCAACAAGAATCGGAATTTCAGCGCCTCAGAATCATCATCTTCCCGCGTCTCTTTTAGGTTCCAGCCACGGGTCCAGGCATCCCAGAAACGAACTTCCGCAAACTTGAGATGCTGCTTCAAACTCAACCTTAGAAAGGATTGCCTTAAAAGAGAAGCCCTTGGTTGGGCAACAGGCGCAATCTCATTGACAAGCGCTGCGCCCAACCCGGCAATCCCGGGAGTGCCAACATAAGCTCCTCCGGTAAGATACCCATCCGTGTCGAAAAACAATCTATTCCAGCCGTTTTCGTCAGGAGTCTCAAGCCTTTGCTCCTTGATAACTCCGCTATCATAATAATCATACGAAAGCGCTCGGAAAGCATCGATCCTTCCATAGCCGAAATAGTCATCACGACCGGCGGCGCCAAGGTCCTGAGCGGAAAATTTCATACGGCGAAAAACATCGGCTTCTGTTGCACTCGGATCTTGCGCCAGGAGTAACGCGGCAAGCCCCGTCACAAAAGGCGCGGACATTGATGTGCCATATTCATATTTATATCCGGTACCGTATGTTGTATTGATGTATGTTGAATAGATGTTCGCACCGGGAGCAGCAAGATCAACTCCGTATCCATAATTTGAAAAATAACTGCCCATATAAGTTGCTCGTAAATCTTCGCTGTCTGTCGCAGAGACCGTGATCACATTTTCCATAGAAGCAGGCGTATAGAACCAGGTGCTACTATTGTTGTTTCCCGCTGCAACCACAACAACCACGCCAGCCGTATGGGCCTCTAAAATGGCATCCTGAACATCTTGGACAACCAGGGAGCTAATACCAGAAGTTGCATAGCTCAGAGACATATTGATCACTTGAGCTCCAATCTGCACGGCATAACGAATTCCTTGAGCAACTTTTTGAAAAACATAGTCAATGGTCGATCCGCCGCCGTCTGAGTTTAACACCTTGATCGGAATCAGCTCCGAGTCAGGAGCGATGCCCGACCCTCCCTGTTCATTATCACTTAGAGCCGCAATAATACCTCCGACATGCGACCCGTGACCGTTATCATCCACAGGGTTATTATCTGAATTGTAAAAATCCCAACCGTTCACATCGTCAATAAAACCATTCCCATCATTATCTATGCCATCTCCAGCGATCTCGCCCGGGTTGGTGAAAATATTTTCGGCAAGGTCCGCGTGCAACATGTTGATGCCCGTATCGATGACGGCGACTCTGACACCTTCTCCTCGCGAGAAATTCCATGCCCTAACAGCGTCGGTAAGGCTCAGGCCATACTGAAGGCTGAGTGATGGATCGTTTGGGGTGCTGACAGAAGGCGCCACCACCTGCATGTTAACATTATGCTGCGTGATATTGGTCCTATTCGAAGACTGAACCGTGATTACTCCCGATCCGGTAAATCCTTTATTGGGAACGTAGGATAGTTGATTTTTCAGTATTGAGAACTGCCCGTTAACCCAGAGATCCGCTGAAGCACTGAAACTGTAGGACAAAAGCGTGCCTGAATCGTCCAAAAGAGGCCCCAGAATCATGGTCTTTCGGACATCAGACGAGGTCACAAAACTCTGATCCTCAAGAAGCGGGATCGTGGAATCACAAATGATCGTATTTGATATAGCGTCGTTGACATTACCCGCATTATCCTTGAAACGGACCCGAACCTCTTTGACCCCATCCCCGGGAGGCAGATCAAGGGTTTTAGCCATGAAAAACATTTCCCAATCGCTCCAAGTAGCGCCCCCATCCGATGAAAAGCTCATTTTATCAACTCCCGAGGTCACATCGGACGCGGAAAGCTGCAACGTCACCGCGGAGGAATTGATGCGGTTAAATCCATTGCTGATCGTGACCGATCCGGTCGGCGCTGAAATGTCCTGAATAATTTCGTCATATATCCACCAGATATTCCCGGCGCGGTCCCTAATTGCAACCGTCACTCGTTTCGTCCCATCCCCTTCGGGGAGTGTGAAGGCCATCGATTCAACTGGGGACTGCCAATCAGTCCAATAAAGACCGGATGTCGTAGAGAACCGGATCTGGTCTACGCCTGAGGTCGCATCCGACGCGGTCAGGGACAGGTTTACAGAAGTTGTGTTCGTGTAAATAGCTCCACCATTGATTGAAACCGTCCCGGTCGGGAAAGTACGATCCAGAATGATCGATTGACTCAGAGTGGTGGTATTTCCCGCGAAATCCTTGAATTGACCTTTTACAGTCTTGGATCCATCCCCGCCCGGAAGCGTAAGAGATGCTGTCGCCGAATAGCTTTGCCAGCTGGTCCAGGCAGTTCCGCCATCAGTAGAAAAACGCATTTGATAGACGCCAAGGATATCATCCGAAACCGCTAAGTTCAAAGTTACAGAGGTGGATCTCGCATAAACAGCGTTGTCATTGATTGTAAACGAACCTGAAGGCGCCACTCGATCCAGAACAATAGTATCCACAAAAGTGTTTATATTACCGGCTCTATCCTTAACCTGACATTGAACTTCTTTTATTCCGTCTGCGTTCGGAAGCGTTATCGATTTCGTTGTCGTGTAATTTTCCCAGCCCGTCCACGTCAATCCTCCATCAGTGGAAAAACGCCTCTGAGAAACACCCGAAAGGGAATCCGAAACAGATAAATTCAGCGTCACAAAAATCGTTGCCACATAACCAGCATTATTATTAATCACAACCGCACCCGTTGGAGCCGTTTGGTCCAAAATAATTGTATCCGCGAAAGTAGCCACATTCCCAGCCTTGTCCATAATCTGACACCGGATATCTTTTGTTCCGTCCGTGCCAGGCAGCTCTAGCAATGTGGTCGTAGCAAAAGGCGTCCAAGCATCCCATGTCATCCCCCCATCAAAGGAACGCCGTACTTGATCCAGGCCAGAGGTAACATCTGAAGCATCCACTGTGAGGATGACAGAAGAAGCATTGGTGTATGCGTCATTGCTGTTAATAGCAATCGCGCCTCCGGGGGCGATAGTATCAACCGTCACGCTCCAACTCACAACCGTCTGTCCCTCAGTTATCGTGAGAATGTTCGCCCCTTCCTGTAAGTTTTCGAAAAGCTTCGTCTTGACAATACCATCCACTGTGTAATTCACCGTAAGCGTCGTCGTTTTTATTAAATGAGGGGTCTCCGCGTTAACAACAACCTCAGGAGGCGCGGCGATTCCTTCAGGCGCAAGAACGATGCGGCTAATCACCGCCGAAGGATAGCCCTGGACTTCGGGAAAAAGAACAACCAGATTTGAGATATACCAATAAAGAATGCTTTCGGGAACATCGATAATGATCTCGCCGGGCACATCCCCCGTAGCCGACAGATCAAAAGTTTCCGTAAAGATCGGAACATTACTCGTGGAGTGTTTCAGCTCGACTTTCGCCCCCTGAATTGGAACCGAGGACTGATAGGTCAAGCGAATCTGGCGACCGGATACCCTGCTGTTTTCAGGAAGATTCCAGGGAGTGCCCTTATATCCGTTCCAAGAAAAATCATCGCCCCGATCCAGATCATTGAGAACAACCGGAGTTTGAGAATCCCAAATCGATTCAAGCTCTGCCGTCAATCCCTTGTTTGCAAGATACTGGGTCATGTAAGAAGGCCCCGACCCCGTCATCCCCAGGACGAATGTCGTCACATTATTAAAGACCTGCTCCTGAACCACTTGGTCATATTCCATATTCTTACCTTCCCACAAGCCATGATCCGAAACAAGATCCCGATGATCCGAAATTAACCCCTGCAAAAGGGCTTCCACTGCTGTGGGACGGAACATATAAGCCGCCCCCAAATTGTAAACGGAAGGTGTCGTTTCAACGGTAGCTCCGCCCTGCGCAATCTCACCTATGCCCAACGGGAAGTTGTAAGCGATCTGGTATGTATCATCCATGAGCAAAAAGCTATAGAGCGACACATCGAGTGGCGAACTGCTCCCCGAGACCGCAAAAACGACCTCATCCAGGTCGTTCAACCATTCTTCGGATGGAAGAACAAACTTCTCCGTTCGCACCACGCCTTCGGTGCTCGCTGAAGGCAAAGTGTGCGTGAAAATATGCTGGACGCCATTGACCGTTTTTTTGAATTCAATCCGCGCGTTAGGAATTTCCGTTGTCGAAGAATACCGAAACTGCATCTCAAAACCCGAGACGTCGAGCCCGGCTTCAGTAAAAACAACTCCAACCCCATGTGCGGTCGGACTCGTAATATGCAAACGGTTCGACTCCCAAGCCCCGGTCACATCGTCACCTGCCCAGCTGAAGGTCCAGACATGCTCTAAAAGATTGTGAGCTTGAACATCATAGGCTGCAGACAGAAAGCCCGGCTGAGCATTTCGGACCGCGTAATCCAGTTGAACATCCGTGTAAGTCTCAAGCATGCCCCGAAGATCCGGGTTCTCCGACTCCGGCATCAAAAGGGCTGGCCAATACATCTGAAAAGCGCCACTAAAGGGGGCCACGACCGTTATCGGGTTTGCTCCCTGCGTATAGGTTCGCGTCGCAAAATTCAACTTGGCATAGGCGCTTGCCGGAAACGCATCGCCATACTGGAGGATCAGGAACAAAAGGGGCGCGCTGCTTTCCGCGCCAAAAAGAACGATCCCTCCCGACAAACTCCCATCCGATATTTGCATGGTCTGGGCGAATGTTTGAGTCTCGTTGTTATACATCGCCAAATATCCTTCTCTTTGATTTTCGATAAAGGTATCGATCTTCGTGAGAATGCCGCCACTCCCGTGAACGGCCGAGTTGTTCGCGAGCGACTCATCAAGGAGAGCACCGTAGGCCACAGCCAGAGCATTGGTAAAATTGGTGTTGTCCTCGAAACTCACTTGCTGGCCATAGGGACCCGCCATCCTCTGCCAATCGGAGTCCGTGTATTCAAACCACGGGAAAAGGCCTTTATAACAAAGATCCTGGTCCGCCTGATCCACCAAAAGATGATCCATCATAGTATTGAGACGGCTGATCGCCTGCGTTTTTGTGATCTTGGATGTGACAAGATCACCCGCGGCGATGGTTGCGAGCAGGTATGCGTAAAAACCAAAATTGGAGGGCTGGGTTTTAGTTTTTTGAAGCCATCCCTCCACCGGATATTCATGCGTTGTCTCGACCATGCCGAACGCGGGATCGAAATAAAGGAGATTGATCTGCGTCAAAAGATCCGCGGCGGTTGTCAATTCCTTGGCCACAACGCGATAAAAAACCGTGTTCCCACGATCAGGTGCAGGGTCCTGCCAACTAACCTCGCCATAGCGATCCGCAACAAAAGAGCCCGCCGGTTGCCAATCGCCCGACATGAGACTCGTCCTAAACTGAACCTCATAACGCACGCCCTTCATCGATTGATTGAACTTCAGCGTCCATTGATTCATTGGATTCGGCGCCTGCGTAATCACGGGGCGAACAATCTCGACGGATGGCAGAGGATCTGCTCCTCCGGTTTGCTCGATCGCTACGCGGGCAAGAGCTCCATCAAAAACATTAAAATAGCTCACCACACCGTTTGGCTTGTGCTCTTCGAGAATCTGAGGAATCTCAGTCGGTGAAGCAGGCAATCTCAAAAGAATGCTTTTCCCATCGCGGAAATCCAGCAAGGCATTTTCAGTGCTAGAAATAAATGTAACGGATTGAAGAACTCCCTCAATCGAGATTTTCTTAAAAGAATCACTGGTCCTTTGGATGTAAACCGTCGCGGCTTCGGCGGACTGCACAACCGAATAAATCACCGTTGCCCCGTCTGGTGAAACATCTACGATATCCTGAAAATGAGGATATTGCCCTCCGGCCGGCAGTTCCGCTACTTGATTCTGTTGCCCGCTACCCAAATTCAGCACCAGCATTTTGTTAAGCAATCCGTCCTCTTGGACTCGAAAGGCAAAACCTGGATTCGATGCCGTGCGCATCCAACCATCTGGAACAACAGGATCAGGATAAGCCCCCATTCCAATCGCCGGGGACCCAGGTATCAGACGATAATCGCCATGTGCGGGGTCGTTAAATTGAGGATCCGCCTGAATGTTTCCGTCAGTGAGGACCTCGACGGCCGGAGGCGTGGAACTTCCGTAATAAGTAGGACGCCAGGCATTAGAGAAGAACGCATTATTTGCCACAGTGGCAAATCCACGGCTAAGTTGCCCGCTTGAATAAGCATTCCAGTTAAACTCGTAAATAGCACAAAATGTGCTTCCAGTAATAATATTGTTTTCGATCTGCGGGGTCACACCGTCCAGAATATTGATCGCTATATTGTTACTCACCATCGTATTGTTTTGAATAACCACACCGATGACGGAGCCGTGTGGATGCTGAATCGCAAGGTTATTACCCTTAAAGAACGACCTTTCAATCACAATACTGTTTCCGGCACGCAAATAAACACCGTAACCGCCATTGTTAATGACAGCATTCCCGCTGAACCGAACGTTGTTCCCTTCGATCCGGACTGCCGAAGTAGGGCCACCGTTATACGCCGCTCCGCCAGTCACCGTAAGACCTTCGATCCGATTATCACCCCGCGCCAGAATCACGTCACGGTACTGACCTTGTCCGTCGATGATCGTATTTTCCATGCTCTCACCTTGCAAGAAGACTCCCTGCTTCAGAGTAATACTTTCATGATAAGTTCCGGCATGAACATAAACGACATCTCCTGCCTGCGCCTGATTAATTGCAGATTGGATGGATTCACCTTCATGGACCTGAATAGCTCCTTCCGGAACAGAGTCTTCTTCCGCTTGAAGACTTGGGGTGGCTAACGACAGAGGACTTTCATTCTGAACGGCTACTCCTGAAGGGATTTCATTTTGTATGACTGGGGCGGTCTGCGCATTCGCCTGTTCCAACGTGATCGTCGGCACAGGCTGACGGATCTCATTGAGGATCAGCTCGTTTACACCTGCGAACGTGGTAGGTACAAAAATCCCGCTGGAAATAAAAAAAACAGCTGTCAAAATCGCTATCGCTTTACAGAAAAATCTTTTCATCAAGGAGAAGCTTTCCACGGAGTTATTTCCATCCCCTTTTCTCTTCGGGGGATAAGATGCGCGAAGTTTACCACCTCATCATAACAATGGCAAATAGCTCTATAGCGAGCGAGTGGATAGCAAATAGCTCATTTTCTTGGATGATCAGCATCGCCATATATTGCTATAAGCCAGATAAACCAGTTTCAACGGAAAATACATCTTACGGGAAAGGCCAACGGATCGGCCAAATCTCGCAATCTGGACTAAAGGCGACATCCGGTGCGCCCCCCCCTTCACCTCAGACGCGCACCTTCCACATCGGAATGCCGAGACGCCTCCGGAAGGTCTCCCCTGGCAAGAGCTGCATTTTTCTCTCAGGAAGGTCTCCGCGTGCGGAAACGTGCTGCCGGTGTTTTCCAAGCCAGAGAGAAGTTCCGAGATGCAACGCATGCTTACCGTAGAGTTCATTCACCCCGTCCAGGACCCTATCGATCCGCTTCATGGACTCGATCTTCGGGACATCGTCAAAAAGATCGTACTGCACCGTCCGGTCCGCCTCGAGTTTCGAAAGAACGATCCCGGTCAGGCGATAGGCCGTTCCTTCCCGGAAAAGCTCTCCAAATAACTGATCCGCTAGACCCACGGCTTCAAGAGTCGAGGAAGTGCTTCGGTCAAATGCCGCTTCCACGCCCGAGGACCGAAAACTCTGGTCCCTCAAGAATACGGCCATTCGTTTCGCTCGGAGCTTATGCCGGCGCATTTTGATAAAGGCAGATTCGAGGTTCCGCACGAGCTGAGCTTTCACAAAATCCCGCTCGGCGGAAGGCGGCGTGAACGTCTTAGTTTTGGAGATCGAAGCATAATCGTCCTTCTCCTGCGTGACGACCGGATACACCGCCTCCCCGCGCAGCTCATGCCATAGCTCCAGGCCGATCTTCCCAAGAAGCTTTTGCGCCCACTCTTTTGGCCGGCTTACATAATCCCAAACATTCCGGATCCCCTGTTTTCCAAGAAGTGCCACAGTGTTCGGTCCGAAGCCGCAAACGCGCTCAAGCGCCACTTTCGGAAGAAAAAGATGCAGCTCGCTTGCCCGGAGAACAAAGAACCCGTCCGGTTTCTTCTCCTTGGAGGCGATCTTGGCGAGAGTCTTGGAAGCGCTCAGCCCCACGGACACCGTAAAACCAAGCTCCCGTTGAACTGTCTCTTTGATCTTCCATGCGATCTCCGGAAATCCAGCCCTGTGAAGACGCCTGAGGCCTGACAGCTCTGCAAACGCCTCATCGATGGAATATTCTTCTATCGTGGGTGTAAAGCGGCGAAGGATCTCAAACATCCGTTTCGAGATCAGACTGTAGGTCTCGTAGTCGCTGGGTAGACAGACAAGCTGGGGACATATTTTTTGCGCCTCCCAAAGCCGCATCGGACGCTTCACACCAAGAACCTTCGCTTCGTAACTGGCGCAGGCGACGATCCC
>CAZOTM010000078.1:0-8836 GCA_964582675.1 uncultured Clostridiaceae bacterium | reverse complement strand
TTCCAAGCAGGAATTCGATACATTTTTCACCGTAGAAGCACCATCCAACGATGGTCGTAAAGGCGAAGAGAAGGATTCCCAGTGTAACGATGTAGCCGGCGCCGTTGAAGCCTGAATTAAAAGCTGCAGTGGTAAGAGCGGCACCCTTAAGGTCGGTGGTTGTGTGAACGCCGGAAGTCAGGATAACCATTGCAGTCATGGAACAGATCATGATGGTATCAACGAAAACTTCGAATGCTCCCCACATACCCTGTCTGACCGGATGATCGGTATTAGCGGCGGCGTGAGCGATAGGAGCAGATCCCAGACCGGCTTCATTGGTGAAAACACCTCTGGCAACTCCGAATCTGATGGCCTGCATCATAGTGAAACCAAGAACTCCACCACCAACCGCCTGAAGACGGAATGCGTTTGCAAAGATGGAAGCGAAGGCTGCCGGGATTTGGGCTGCATTGATAACCAGAATGATCAAAGCGCCAAGGATATAGAAGGCTGCCATAAAGGGAACCAATTTCTCAGCAACCTGACCGATTCTTTTGATTCCGCCGATCAGGATGAAAGCTGCAGCTACTGCCAGGATAACACCCATGATCCAGGGTGCGATACCGAAGGAAGCATTCATTGCGCCAGCGATGGAGTTTGACTGAACCATACAGCCGATACCGAATGCTGCGAGTGCCCCGAAGAATGCGAAGACCTTACCCATCCAGGCCCATTTTGTTCCAAGACCATTCTTGATGTAGTACATTGGTCCGCCGGCGAATTCGCCTTCTGCGTTCTTTTCCCGGTAGGCAACTGCCAGGGTAACTTCTGCGAACTTAGTGGTCATACCGACGATGGCGGCCATCCACATCCAGAAAACAGCGCCAGGTCCGCCAGAGACGATTGCTGTTGCTACACCGGCGATATTACCGGTACCTACGGTTGCCGCCAGTGCTGTAGAAACCGCTTGAAAGGGAGAAATTCCAGACGCAGAGGCTTCTGCTTTGTCGAACATTTTGCCGAAGGTGTTTTTTAGAATGTAGCCAAACCTGCGATAAACGACCAGTCCTGTGAGTCCCGCCAATAAAGCGCCTGTGCCCATGAGAAGTATCAGGATGGGGGGTCCCCAAACGATACCGTTGACGAAATTGTTCGCTTTTTCAATTGTGTCAACTAATGATAAGAATAATGCCATAATTAACCTCCTGAGTTAAATATTGTAATACAGTTACATCTTACACAAAAAATTCATAAAAGTAATCATTGTTTACGTTTAAATGTGACATTTTTATTTAAATTTCAAATATTGGCAATAATTCTGCCTCTCAAAGGGATAATTAGACGACAAACGGAATGTATTTTAAAAATATGACAAAATAAATTTGATACATTTAAAATAAAGCATATAAAAATTGGTGAAACTGCGGATTATATAAAAAATATTAACAGTTTGATATCTGGGGGGGAGGTTATTTGTCCAGGCATTGCGAGTATGATACTTTAAAATAACATTTAAATATTACAAACAGTCTATTCACTGGGGATCTTCTATATTGATCATGGGATCGGAACTATCAGCGGTGCGATTTATCCAATTGGTCGGTTTTTGCAATCCAACTTCTGATGCTGGGATTTTCAGCCGCAGGCCCTTGAAGCCATTGGTCATTGATCCTAATTGCATAATCGTGATAGCGGAAGCAGTTGTCAGCAGCAGGAAAGAACGTCAATAAACAGCAAAGATCCGGTCAGCTGCCTGACCGGATCTTTGCCTAATAATATGGCTATATTTGTTTTAGCAAGACTTAAAGCGGCTTGCCATCGCCTTTCCACTTCAACAAATTATTGTACTCAGACGTTGCAGTTCTCTTTCTGTCCGGGTCCTTGAAGAAGTCTTTGACCAATGCAGCCAGGACACCGGAAAGAGCAATAATTGCGATTAAGTTTGGTATTGCCATTAATCCGTTGAAGGTGTCGGCGATACCCCAAACCAGATCAAGGCTGGTAATGGTCCCCACGAATACCAGGATGATATAGAGTATTCTGTAGGGAAGAATGGTTTTTGTTCCGAAGAGGAACTCCATACATTTTTCACCATAGAAGCACCATCCGACGATGGTTGTAAATGCGAACAGTAATATTCCAAGTGTAACGATGTAACCTGCACCATTGAAGCCTGAATTAAAAGCCGCGGTGGTCAGGGCAGCACCCTTAAGATCAGTGGTTGTGTGAACGCCGGAAGTCAGGATGACGAGAGCTGTCATGGAACAGATCATGATGGTATCAACGAAAACTTCGAATGCTCCCCACATACCCTGTCTGACCGGATGATCGGTATTAGCGGCGGCGTGAGCGATAGGAGCAGATCCCAGACCGGCTTCATTGGTGAAAACACCTCTGGCAACTCCGAATCTGATGGCCTGCATCATAGTGAAACCAAGAACTCCACCACCAACCGCCTGAAGACGGAATGCGTTTGCAAAGATGGAAGCGAAGGCTGCCGGGATTTGGGCTGCATTGATAACCAGAATGATCAAAGCGCCAAGGATATAGAAGGCTGCCATAAAGGGAACCAATTTCTCAGCAACCTGACCGATTCTTTTGATTCCGCCGATCAGGATGAAAGCTGCAGCTACTGCCAGGATAACACCCATGATCCAGGGTGCGATACCGAAGGAAGCATTCATTGCGCCAGCGATGGAGTTTGACTGAACCATACAGCCGATACCGAATGCTGCGAGTGCCCCGAAGAATGCGAAGACCTTACCCATCCAGGCCCATTTTGTTCCAAGACCATTCTTGATGTAGTACATTGGTCCGCCGGCGAATTCGCCTTCTGCGTTCTTTTCCCGGTAGGCAACTGCCAGGGTAACTTCTGCGAACTTAGTGGTCATACCGACGATGGCGGCCATCCACATCCAGAAAACAGCGCCAGGTCCGCCAGAGACGATTGCTGTTGCTACACCGGCGATATTACCGGTACCTACGGTTGCCGCCAGTGCTGTAGAAACCGCTTGAAAGGGAGAAATTCCAGACGCAGAGGCTTCTGCTTTGTCGAACATTTTGCCGAAGGTGTTTTTTAGAATGTAGCCAAACCTGCGATAAACGACCAGTCCTGTGAGTCCCGCCAATAAAGCGCCTGTGCCCATGAGAAGTATCAGGATGGGGGGTCCCCAAACGATACCGTTGACGAAATTGTTCGCTTTTTCAATTGTGTCAACTAATGATAAGAATAATGCCATAATTAACCTCCTGAGTTAAATATTGTAATACAGTTATATCTTACAGTAAAAAATCTAAAAAGTAATTACTGTTTACGTTTAAAACTAACATATTTGCCAATATTTCAAATATCGGCAAATATAATATTGATTGAATAACTACTGTGGAACAACTAGTGTATTATTTTAAAAAAATGATAATGCTTTATTGCTATTTCGAAAATAAAAACCATGTAAATTAGACAAAATGAGGATTACGTTATAATAATTATCAAATTAATATCTATAACATTGGATTGGGCTGGATATTGTGATTACGATATTGGGAAATAACATTTTAATATAGCTTGTTGGTTGTTTGCGAGTTGGATTAAGTTTTTTAAACTAGAGCCGAGACTGGACCTTAACCGCTTATTCTATCCACTTTTCTTCCGAAGTTCACTCTGCAATTGGGATTAGCGGGAATAACCATCGTCAAACTACTGGATCGATGAAACAGCTGACAGCAGAAATGTGAACAAAAGAAAAAATCCGGTCAGCTGCCTGACCGGATTTTTATTTGTTATTCATTTCGGATCGGCTTAAAGCGGCTTGCCATCACCTCTCCATTTCAACAGGCTGTTGAACTCAGAAGTGGATGTTCTCTTTCTGTCCGGATCCTTGAAGAAGTCTTTGACCAATGCTGCCAAGACACCTGAAAGAGCCAGGATAGCGATCAAGTTCGGTATTGCCATCAATCCGTTGAATGTATCGGCGATACCCCAAACCAGTTCGAGGCTGGTAACGGTTCCCACGAATACCAGGATGATGTAGACAATTCTGTAAGGAAGAATGGTTTTTGTGCCGAAGAGGTATTCCATACATTTCTCACCGTAGAAGCACCAGCCCACGATGGTAGTCCAGGCGAAGAGAAGAATTCCCAGGGTAACGATGTAACCGGCGCCGTTGAAGCCTGAATTAAAGGCCGCGGTAGTAAGAGCTGCGCCCTTAAGATCCGTTGTAACATTTACGCCGGATGTCAGGATAACGAGAGCTGTCATTGAGCAGATCATGATCGTGTCAACAAAAACTTCAAAGGCTCCCCACATACCCTGCCTGACCGGATGGTCGGTATTAGCGGCGGCGTGAGCGATGGGCGCGGATCCCAGACCGGCTTCATTGGTGAATACGCCTCTGGCAACTCCGAATCGGATGGCCTGCATCATGGTGAAGCCAAGGGCTCCGCCGGTGGCAGCCTTCAGATTGAAGGCGTTGGCGAAGATGGAAGCAAATGCTGCCGGGATTTGACCTGCATTGATAACCAGAATGATCAATGCGCCCAGGATGTAGAAGGCGGCCATAAAAGGCACGATTTTTTCAGCGACCTGACCGATTCTCTTAATGCCGCCGATGAGGATGATAGCGGAGACAACGGCCAGGATCACACCCATGATCCACTGTGGGATGCCAAAGGAGGCATTCATTGCTTGGGCGATGGAGTTGGACTGAACCATGCAGCCGATACCGAATGCGGCGAAAGCGCCGAAGAAGGCAAAGAGTTTACCCATCCAGATCCACTTAGTACCAAGACCATTCTTGATGTAGTACATTGGTCCGCCTGAGAATTCGCCAAGCTCGTTCTTTTCACGATAGGCAACTGCCAGAGTTACTTCTGCAAACTTTGTAGTCATACCGACGATGGCGGCAAACCACATCCAGAAAACTGCGCCAGGTCCGCCAGAAACGATTGCGGTAGCAACGCCGGCGATATTGCCGGTACCTACTGTTGCCGCCAGTGCTGTAGAAACTGCCTGAAACGGGGAAACGCCGGATGCAGATAATTCTGCTTTGTCGAACATTTTGCCGAAGGTGTTCTTAAGGATGTAGCCAAACCTGCGATAAACCACGAAGCCGGTGAGTACAGCCATCAAGAGACCTGTGCCGATGAGCAGGATCAATATGGGGGGACCCCACACGATGCCGTTGACAACGTTGTTTGCATCCTCAATCGTTTTGGATAATGATAAGAATAATGACATATTAACCTCCTGAGTTAAATATTATAACCAAAATCATCTTACTCCTTGAAATCCTAAAATATAAGTGTTATTTATGTTTTATTTTCGAAAAATATGATGTTTATAAACCTCTTGATTTTTAGGGGATTTGGTATCCTTAAGCGTAATTTATTCATTAAAAAAAATCGAAACGTCAACATTTTATCTGGTGTATATAAATATACCGTCAATTAAGTATCGAATAAATAATTTGTATTAACAAAAGTAATGAAACAGCGGAAAGACGCTGCTGTATCGTCAGCGATTAGAAGTCTGTGAAAATAGTATTGCAATTACTTATATATTTATCGATCAGTCGCTAATAAGTATTATCAAATATCCCTTTTCCCTGGAAATCCACCGGTTTAGTCCTGGGATTTGCTTGGGATGTTCATTATCTGCCACTCACGGTGCTGATATGCTCCCATCATTTCCAACCAGGATTTTGAAAGCAGCTTGTTCCGACTTGATACTGTTAAAGGCCAAAAGCAAGTTCCACCCCTCAGATCCTTGGGACCCGTGGGGTGGAACTTGCTGAAATCACTGATTATTGTTAATTACTTTTTGAATGCCGCTGCGTCGAAGCCCATCTTGGTGATAGCTTCTTCAACTGCCTTAAGGACTGCCTGGGAAGTGATTGTTGCGCCTGCTGTTGCATCAACTCTTAGTGAGTTCTTTTCAACGATGGCCTTGGGAAGGTCGACGATTGCGGTTGCACCCAAATTAGGAGTTTCGTTCTTGCCCTCGATTTCAATTTTTTCGATTTTTGTTGCGGAAGCGGTGACTTTGACTACCAGATCTCCGCCGTAGCCCTTCGCGGTGATCGTTTCAGTCTTTGAACCGCCGCCGGCTGCAGTTGTTGTGGCAGCTCCTGAAGAGCATGCAGTGATCGTCAGCATTGAAACCAGTAATATTGCGCTTAAAACCTTTTTCATTGTAACCTCCAAAAAACATTGATTTTGCTACCTTTGATTTTACCAATTAATTGAAAAAATGGCAAATCGATTTGGTTGCATTAGAAATTTACACGGCTTGACCACTCCTCATGAGTTTCTGGAAAAAGTCATGGAACGGTGATTGATGGAGAGAGGCAGGCAAATATAAACCAATGGCCATGGCATCTTCGCACACGCCCGGTCAGGAAAGTCGGCTTTTCAGAGAAGGATATTACTGCAGAAACAATGCCAGGATGGCCGCTGCAGAAAAAATGACCGAAAGGGTGGAATAGCCCCTGGCTTTTTTCGGATCCCTGGTTGAGTAGTGACGGCTCAGGGTACTGAAAACCAATGCCCCAATCAGGATGATGTAGAATGAAAAGGTCAGAAAGGTCTTGATCCATATGACCATTTGTCCACCTCCTTAATTACATCCATTATAATCCATCATTTCGGAGATGCAATATGGAAACTCTGGTTGAACCATCAGCAGGTGGAATTAGGATGGAGCAAAGGCAAGGAAGTTTTAAAACAGTTCCCAAATTGACATAAATTCTTCACAGCATTATGTATAATTATGGTGAGGTGTTTTTAAGTGGAAAATTTTAATGTAAATCTTGGGAATATTTCTTTATATACTTACAAGTGGAAAGTTGCCGAAGGAAAAAATGTCAGGGGAATCGTCCAAATTGCACACGGTATCTCGGAGCATATGGGCCGATACGAGGATTTTGCCAGGTACTTGAATGATTACGGGTTTGAAGTTTGGGGGCATGATCATCCAGGTCATGGAAAAACCGGAAATGTAAAAGGTTCATCCCCGGCCGATGCCATGTCTACCCTGATCGGGGGAATGGCACAGGTAAAACAGCGGATCGATGAAGATCGGCTAGGGTTTCCGGTGATTTTATTCGGCCACTCCATGGGTTCCTTTCTTTCAATCAGAAGCTGTGAATTATTCCCGGATTCTTATGATGGGATGGTTTTATGCGGAACCACCGGGAAGTTCAGTCCGCTACTGGAAGCGCCGGCGAGGCAGCTTAGCAAACTGGCAGTGGGGAGAAAGGGTGATGAAAAATCCGAATTTGTTCTCCATAAGATGATGTTTAAAATGTATAATACCCCTATTAAGCACAAGCGGACGGATTTTGACTGGATCAACAGTCTGCCGGAAGAGGTGGACCGGTATATCCAGGACCCCAATTGCGGGCACCCTATGGATAATGCCTTCATCCTCAGCCTGATCAATGGTTTGTCCGTTTACTACAAAAATTCAGAAATCAAAAAAATCCGTAAAAACCTTCCGATCCTGTTGATCGGCGGAGCGGAGGATAACCTGAGCAGCAAGGGTAAGGGCGTGATCAAGCTGGCCAGACAGTTCAAAGAGGCAGGGATGCGGGACATCTACTTAAGGCTTTATGAGGGCGCCAGACATGAAATCCTCCTGGATCATTCCCGGGTCGATGTGATGAATGATACCCTGAAGTTCATCGAGGGTGTTAAAGGAGTTGAAGACTGATGTCCATATCCGCCAGAGAAATGGCTCAGGCAATTTTGGATAATATTGGGGGCCGACAAAATGTAGCCTCACTTAAAAAATGCGCCACCAGGATTCGGTTCATCCTGAAAAATGGGGCGCTGACCAAGGAAGAAAATCTCAAAAAAATCCATGGTTTGTTAGGGATCATTGAAGCCGACAACCTCTACTACATTATTGTAGAAGAAGGCAGTAATGTGAAAATCTATAACGAATTGAAGAACTTGCTTGGTGACCTGCCCGAGACAATGGATCTGCCAGTGGAAAAAGACGGCTTGGTAGAAAGGTTCAGAAACTTCTTTAAGTCCAAGGCGAAGTAGGAAGTCCCAAGCTGGCGCCACTATGGAATGGAACAGGGCAGGAAAGTTTGAATCTTGAAATAATGGAATCTTGAAATAATGGAATATTGGAAATATAATAGAAAACCGGCCTTCCATCAGCTTGAATGGAAGGCCGGTTTCATCAGCTCCGCATAGTAGTCGGTAAGGTTCCTGAAAAAAAGGCGGGGCTATCGTGATAACAGGATGGGAGGAAATCAGGATATCAGGTTTGGTCGCCCTGATCATTTTTCGATCGGGCTTGCCTGAAAAATTCATCCATCAAATCCGCCGCTGCCTGCCGTAAATCCCAGGTTACAGACACTGATAAATGGGAATAAATATCTTCTGTCAGATCGATTTTACTGCCAAAAGCACCGGAACGGTATTCCGGATAGGCGACGACCGCTTGGCTGATCCTTGCCTGGGTGATGAGGGAGGCGCACATGGGGCAGGGTTCCAGGGTTATATAGATCACGCAGCCGTTGAGCCGCCAGTTGCCAGTGGTTTTCGAGGCATCCCTGATGGCCAGGAGTTCGGCATGGGCTGAAGGATCGTTTTCCGTCTCTTTCAGATTATGGCCTCTGCCGATCACATCGCCATCTTTGACGATCACGCAGCCAACCGGCACTTCACCCAGGTCAAAGGCTTTTTTGGCCTCCTCCAACGCTATCTCCATAAAGTCCATGTTTATTCCTGGAAGCTGCTTATTCGGCGGCCTCATCCTTAAGTATTATTCTTACTTTGTTTACTTTATTCTTCTCCACTTCGGTCACCAGAAAATCCATACCTTCCCAGTTGATGATTTGTC
>CAZOTM010000077.1:0-9032 GCA_964582675.1 uncultured Clostridiaceae bacterium | reverse complement strand
CTGTACCACATGATACCCAGCCGCTGTTTGACGTGTTTAAAAAAGGCTCGATTCCTGCAAATGGAGAAATTCCAGCTAATAAAGGCGTGTTCGCTACCTCCCAGGACACCATCATCATCCCGCAGGCAGGCAACCACGAAGCTCTTGGCTTCGAAAATGGTTACAATGACGCCTACGGTGTGACAGACCTGCCCGCTGATGCACCCACTGCCTTTGTCCAGTTGGACGAGAATGACAAGACTTTCACACCGATCAACAATGAAGGAAAGCCCCTCGATAATCAAGGACTGCCGCAGCCACCAGTCACCCTTCCTCTCGAGCCGAAGGCCATGCACGATGAGATGAGCGGTGTCTTCGATGAATATGGACGGATGAGCGGTTTCCTTGGTTTGACATCACCGACAGCTTCTGCCACCGCTGCACCATTCCTGGCGTATGGATATTCCAGCCCGCCGGTCGACCTGTTCAAGGGCATTGACGGCGATCTGGATGCGGTAGCGATCAGCGCTGAGGATGGCACCCAGATCTGGCAGATCACTCACAACGGGGTGGATACCCATACCATCCATACCCACCTGTTCTCGGCCCAGCTGGTCAACCGGGTAGCCTGGGACGGCGCCATGCTGCCGCCTGAGCCCAATGAACTGGGTTGGAAGGAGACCTTCCGGGTAAATCCTTTGGAACAGACGGTCATCGCCATGCGGCCCAAGGTACCGGCAGCTGCCGATATCCCATTCCCAGTACCCAACAGCGTCCGGCTCATCGACCCGACCATGCCCGACGGGGCAGTTCTCCCAACGCCGCCGCCTGAATCCTGGTTTGACCCGGCCGGCAATGTTCTTGCCCAGGTCCTCAACCATGAAGTCAATTATGGCTGGGAATATGTATACCACTGCCACATCCTGTCCCATGAGGAAATGGACATGATGCACTCCATGGCAGTTAACGTCAAACCCGCCGCTTCAACTGGTCTGGCCCTGACCATCAGTGGAAAGGGCGGCAATACCACGGTCAATCTGACTTGGAATGACAATTCTTCCAATGAGACCGGCTTCCTGGTGCAAAGCGCCTTAAGCTCCAGCGGCCCCTGGACGACCCTGGCCACGGTACCTCCCAATACCACCACCTACAGCGACAAGATCGGCAATGTCAGCCGAACTTACTTCTACCAGGTATTTGCCGTAAATACGGTCGGCGATACCAAGACCGCCGGATTCCCGACCATTACCAGCCAATCCGGCGATGGTACAATCGTTTCTACCGGCACAACGGCAGGAGTCACCGCCCCATCTGCACCAACCAACCTCACGGGCACAGTCCAGCCGGGACCGCAGATCCAGTTGAGCTGGATCGACAATGCCAATAATGAGACCGGCTTCCTGGTGGAGCGGTCCATTAATGGCGGAGCCTTTACGCTGCTTACCACCGTCCTGGCCAACAGTGGCACGGGGAAGGTCAATTACCTGGATATGAATGTCCTTCCGGGAGCAATTTATCAATACCGGGTAGCGGCTATCAATTCAGCCGGAACATCAACTTATATCACATTGCCGGCCCCCATCAACCTGGCCAGCCTGCCCATCGCGCCATCTGGCCTGACAGCAACGGCGGAGGCTCCCAACAAACGGAACGCCAGAGTCACCCTGGTTTGGAAAGACAACTCAGCAGATGAAATAGGTTTCACCATTGAACGGAGCACCAATCCAACCTTCACCGCACCAAATCTGGTGAGCGTGGATGTACCTGCCAATACCACCACCTACACCACCGGCAACCTGATCCGGAATACCCCATACTACTTCAGGATCCGGGCCGTCAACAGCGTTGGCCCCTCGGTCTGGGTAGATGCCACCCCATTACCGATCACCACACCATAACGCTTAAATCCTGACAACCTAGCCCCGGGGAAGACATCCAGCAACCAGCTGACCTCTCCGGGGCAATTTTTAAATGGACTATTATCTTACAATTAATCAATATCAAGGGGGAAAAGGAATGAATACCAAGTCAAGACGAAACTGGACGATCACAGGGCTCATGCTGGTGATGCTGCTCCCGCTATTTTTAACTGCCTGCGCCAAGGGGACGGCCGCCAGCCAGGAGGAAACGTTTGTCGGGATCGTCACCGATGCCCACTGTTTCCTGAAAAAGCCGGATTTAGAGCTTGATTCGAAAAAATGCCTGCAGATGCCGGCCTGCGCTGCAACGGGGTACGGGGTGGCGGTTGTCCAGCCCGACAAAACCTATAAGTTCTACTTCCTGGACGGGGAGTTTGCTCCCAATGCCACGGGCGCCCAGGCAACTGCCGCCAAACTCATCGCGGCATCCACCAGGACGGACCACTTCTACTTTACCGTGAAGGGCACCCTTTCCGATAAAACCAAAACCATCGCCTTTGAAAAGACTTATCCGGTCATCAATGTGGCCAGTATCGTGGAAAGCGACAAATAACCGGCTGGGGATTTTCCGGTGGATATACTCCAGTCTCCAGGGAGTCTGAATAATCGAAACCCAAAGGTAACTTAGACTTGGCTACTCTGTCCAGTGAGGGATGAAATGATTACCCAGTGCAGAAAGCAGGGGCATTGCAACAGCATTACCGGATTGCAGCTGCCAATCATACCAGCCTTTGCCAGATTTTGAAAACAGCAGCTGCACGTTCAGATCCGGAAAAAATCTCGGATGACCAGGAGGGACCGGCCATGAGGATTATTCAAATCGTAGGGGGCAACTTGAAACGCCGTTGGGTCAAGACGGCGTTTCTGACGGCTGCCCTGGCCCTGGGGGTAGCCATGGTCGTCGCCTTGATGAGCATCGTGGCAGCCATGCGCCTGGAACTGGGCAATGAACTGGATAAGTTTGGCCCCAATATCGTCATCGCGCCAAAGGTCAAGGGCCAGGAGCTGTATTACGGGGGCGGCCAATTTTCAAAGGTGGCCTTCGATATCAAACCCCTGACCGAGGGGGACTTGGTAAGGATCCGGACCATCCAGGACCGCGAAAGCATCAATATCGTATCCCCCAAATTAGTCGGCGAGGTGAAACTAAATGGCCAGCCGGCCCTTCTGGTGGGGGTCGAGACTAAAAATGAATTCTCCATGAAACCCTGGTTTACCTTAGAGACGCTCGCTGGTACGGCCCCAGGGGAGGATCCGGTCAAACTCAGGGAAATGACTCTGCCGGCAAATGGCTTGATCCTGGGCGCCAAAGCCGCCAGGGGGTTCGCCTTAAAGTCGGGCGACCCCGTGGCGGTGAACCAGCAGGAATTCCTGGTGACCGGCGTCCTGAAGGAGTTCGGCAGTGAGGAGGACAGCCTGGTCTACGCCGATCTTGGCGCAGTCCAGAAGCTGTTTGGCGCTGACGGCGTCTATTCCATGATCGAGGTATCCGGTTTCTGCAATTTCTGTCCCATTGAGGATATGGCCAGCCAAATGACCGATGTCCTGCCCAATGCCCGGGTAACGGCGATCCGCCAGGCTGCCCTGGTCAGGGAGGAGACCATCGATGGGTTTGCCGCCTTCAGCTACATTTTCTCCGTGGTGGCCGTTCTGGCGACGATCCTGTTTGCCTTCATCACCATGCTTTCCGCCGTCAATGAGCGGAGGGTGGAGATCGGGATCTTCCGGGCCATTGGTTTTAGGCGGTCCCTGATCGTTCAAATGATCGTCCTGGAAGCCTTGATCGTAAGTCTCCTGGCCGGAGTCTTAGGGTTCGCCCTGGGCAGCGCCATTGCCATGACTGCCGGACCGGTCCTGGCCCAGCTGCAGGCGGCAGTGCCCTGGGATTTTGAACTCTTCCTGCCCGCCGTGGGATTGTCCGTCGCAATTGCCGTTGCTGCCAGCCTTTACCCCGCACTGAAGGCTGCCCAGCTGGATCCGTTGGAAGCGATCCGTTATATTTAGGAGTGGAAAATATGGCTGAATTACTGATCACCCTAAACGGGATCACCAAGACCTACCAGACCAAAGGGGAGGCGGTCCATGCCCTCAAAGACATCGCCCTGGACGTCGCTCAAGGCGAGTCCATCGCCGTCATGGGACAGTCCGGTTCGGGGAAAAGTACGCTTTTGTCCATCATTGGCGGGTTGAACCACCCGACCTCCGGCACTGTCCAAATTGCGGGCATCGACCTGTATTCATTGTCCCAGGAGCAAAGGGCGGATTTCCGCCTGCAGAACATCGGCTTTATCTTCCAGCAGTTCCAATTGATCCCCTACCTGACGGCGCTGGAAAACGTCATGCTGCCCCTGACCACCGCAAAACTCACCCCCCGGCAGAAAAAAGCCATGGCCGAAGCGGTCCTCCACCGGGTGGGGATCCGGGAGGAAATGAACCGTCTGCCCAGCCGGATCTCCGGCGGGGAACAGGAACGGGTGGCCATCGCCCGGGCACTGGTCAACAGCCCGCCGGTGCTATTGGCGGATGAGCCCACGGGGAGCCTGGACACCAAAACGGGAACGGAGATCATGGAACTGTTCCAAACCCTCAACCGGGAAGGCCAAACCATCCTGATGGTGACCCATAACCCCATCAATACCAAATATATGAGCCGGACGATCATTATGAAGGATGGCATCCTCTCCAACAACCAGGCAGCAATGGGTGAGTTATTGCCCATTGCCCCGGGTTAGGAGGCAGCTATGACCATCCTTGGGATCGCCATCAGTAATTTAAAACAGCGCCCGCTGAAAGCCATGTTCATCCTCCTCAGCCTGGCCATTGGGGTGGGGACGATCATCGCCGTGTATTTGATTCTGGAAACCATGCAGACGGACATCGCCAGCCAGATGACGGATTATGGCCCCAACATCCTGATCACTGCCGATACGGGAGAGACCACGTTTTCTTACGGTGGGATCCGGATTCCCGGCATCAAGTACGGGGCAGCGGAGCTGACGGTGGAAAACGCCCAGGCCCTGGAGGGTCTTAAGTCCGGGGCAATGATCCGGGCTTTGGTGCCCAAGCTGTTGGGGTCAGCCACCGTGACTGGAATCGAAGTCATCGTGGCTGGCACGGACATCCATCGGGAATTTGCCATCAAGCCCTGGCTCCGCACCATCGACTATTTGGCCAAAATTCAAAAAATGACCCAAAAGACAACGGGCGGGTCATCCGGTGGCGGGGCGGCCATGGGGGGTGAAAAACTGGACTTGAACCGGGCCGACCATTCAGCCATCACCCTGGTGAAAGGGGAAGTCCTGTTAGGGGCGGATGCGGCCTATGAGCTGAACTTATTTCCCAGCAACCGGTTTTTGATCAACCAGCAGGAGTTTAAAGTGAAGGCAGTATTGGAAAAAAACGGTACAGCTGAAGACGGACACATCCTGATGAATCTGGAAGAAGCCCAGGAGTTATTTGGCACCCCCGGTCAGCTTACCGCCATTGAATTGGCTGCCGACTACACCCTGGGATCTGAAGCTGAGCTGCTCTCGGAGATCTCCCAGGTTCTGCCCGAAGCCAAAGTCACCAGTCTTATCAAGCCCATGCAGGACCGGGGAGAAATAACCTCCCAGCTGGCCTATTTCGGCTTTGCCGCTGCAGCGGTCATCCTCCTTGGCGGCATGCTGGCAGCCGGGATTAGCATGACATCCTCGGTCCGGGAGCGGACCAGGGAGATCGGCGTATTTCGGGCCATTGGCTTCCGCCGGTCATTCATCCGGAAGATCATCTTTCTCGAAGGGATCATGCTCAGTCTGGCAGGCGGCCTGTTGGGCTTCATCGTGGGGACGATTACGGCCGGGGCGGCCATCTCCATGCTGTCCGATGTGTCAGTCACTATGCCCTGGCGCTTGGACGTCCTCCTGGGCGGTCTCTTCCTGGCCCTGTTGATCGGCTCTGCCGCCAGTGTCTATCCGGCCAATCAGGCGGCTAATCTGGACCCGGCCGAAGCCTTGCGGTTTATTTAAACCGGGGCAAAAAAATATAGGAACAGATGCCCCAAAAAGATCGCCAAGCCATCGACTGGAAGGCGATCTTTTTTTTGTGGAAGACCGCTGCCAAAAGTCCTTCAAACACCGCAGGACTTAAGCCCTCACGGAAGGCAGCGGATAGCCGCCAGCCCATGACCGGCGTCCTGGGCCTTCAGGAGGTGTTGCGAAGCAATGGTACTGAATATGTCCCAAGCTTCCCGAGCAATCCATAGCTGCCACAATGAAAGCCATATCCCTATTCAGCGGGGATCAACCCAGCCTGGGCAGAATAAGACAGCCTCCGGGACTTAGGTGAAGATCCCCCGGAGGTCAGGGTTCATTTTATTCCCGGAAAAAGAATCAATATTTTTCCGGAAAAGAAATCAATCTTTGATTCAGATAATGGATCAGGTAAATCCACCAGTTTATCGAGTAAAATTAATATGAATGAAACAAGGCATAAGAGGCATCAAGTAAGAAATAAAGGAAGCAATCAAGAAAGCAATGATGGGATCAACCAGGCAATGGATTTGCCGACAGGGAGGCAGTATGGGAAATTACACCGGGGAAGAATTGAAGGAAGCACTGCGGGCCGTGGTTTCGCTCCTGCATAAATGCGAATCAGCCGGGAAGAAGTTTTCCCCGGGGACAGCACAGGGGACGCTCATGGATAACCGGAGCAAAGCCCTGCGGATCTCCGCCGCATTGATTACAGAGGCTTTGGCAGCACAAACGGCAAAAGGATGGAGTGTCGAGGAATGCCCCATGGTTTAAGGGTAAGAAAATAGGTAACAGGAGGTATTACCCATGAGGAAACGGTTTAAAATCGCCTTGATCACTTTCGTGACCCTGGTGGTGTTATTAGCGGGAGGGTTTTTGATCTATGTCTCTGATTATTACCGGGCGGATGCGGCTGCCATCGCCGCCATACTAAATAATCCGGCCCTGCGGACGGAGGATAACCTGACCATATTGTCACCCGCCGAACCCAGCGATACGGCTTTGATTTTCTACCCGGGGGGTAAGGTGGAAGCGGCCGCTTACTTGCCCATTTTGGAGAAAATCAAGGAAAGCAGCGGCATAACCTGCATTCTTGTGAAAATGCCCTTCAACCTGGCGGTGTTTAACCCGGATGCTGCCGACAAGGTCATGGCAAAGTTCCCCCAAATCAAAGACTGGTATATCGGCGGCCACTCCCTGGGGGGCGCCATGGCCGGCAGCTATGCCGCCAAGCACCCGGACAAGGTAAAGGGTCTGATCCTGTTGGGAGCTTATGTCTACGGCGGTTATCCCCCGGAAAAAGCCTTGACGGTTTACGGTTCATTCAACCAGAGTGTTGCCGAGAAGATCGATTATACGGAAAATATTCTGGTGATCGAAGGGGGGAACCACGCCCAGTTTGGCAATTACGGCAGGCAGAAGGGGGACGCCGATGCCACGATTTCCCGGGAGGAGCAGCAGACCATCGCAGTGGAAGGGATCAGGTCATTCCTGTCCAAGCCAGGGGATTGAATGGGGGCCGGCTGCATTGGTGCTCAGAAAATCCCGGGTCTGTGTTGTTAGCAGCGATCTTCTACCAGACGGCAGCAAACGGAGCGGCAGTGATCAAAACCAGCGGGATGCCTGGGCGGGATGGATGGGCGGGATGCATGGGCGGGGTTTCGCCAAGTTTCGTCAATGTTTCATCATGGGTTGCCATCACTCAGGTCAGGGAATTTGTCACCAATGCAGCCGCTGCCTCCGAACATATTGGAGGCAGCGGCTGCATGTTTCCTGGGTCAGCCGGGGAGCAATCCATTCAAGGATGGGAATAACCTAACAATCGTTCCGGCTTACCATTTGGCAACTGGAACTTCCAGTTTGGGGGGTGCAACCCAGGGCTTGGGGAACTCCCCATTTGGGTGGAGCAACCCAGGGCTGGCGGGGGGATTTCATTGCCAAGTCTGAGATAAACTGGGTCAGAAAAAGACAATAATTTTTTTAAAACCTGGATATTTTAGGATCTGGCAATTGCAATCATTTACAGATTCAAAGCAAAATTATTATCAACTTATTGAGGAAACAGACTGGTGTTAAACAGCCAATTTGATTAACTGTCTTCTATACATGGACACTTTTTGGTTATTGTGTTTATTTTGGATTGTTGGTATTGTTATTTCATTAGCAACAAATCTTTATTTTAAAGGATGGCGTATGGAAAAGAAAAAAATCGGTCTCGTACCAAAACTCATCATTGCAATTGTCCTGGGCGTTATTATCGGTCAACTGAATTTTATTCCTGAGGTTATCCTGAGGATCCCCATTACTTATTCCAAAATCTTCAGCAGCATCCTGTCCTTCGTCATTCCCCTGATGATCCTCGGCTTTGTCATTGTGGGGATTGCCGATTTGACAGAAGGTGCCGGCAAGCTCCTGGGAATCACCACCATCCTGGCTTACGGCTCGACCCTGATTGCCGGAACCATTGCTTACCTCGTTGCCTCCACGGTTTTTCCCGCCTTCATCAGCACGGACCTGGTCCAACAGCTCTCAGGCACCGGTGAAGAATTAACAGCCCTGTTCTCCATCCCGCTGAGCCCCCTTCTGGATGTTACAGGCGCCATTGTATTTGCCTTTATGTTCGGGATCGGCATCTCCTGGTTGAGGAGTCAAGGAACCGGGGAGACCATCTATAAGCTCTTTGCCGATTTCAGCAAGATCATCACCAAGATCCTCAATACACTGATCATCCCCGGCCTGCCCCTCTACATCTTCGGTAACTTCCTGAATCTGAGCTACACTGGGGCAGTGTTCACAGTCCTTTCCATCTTCTGGAAAGTCTTCCTGATCATCATCGCCGTGCACCTCTTGTATCTGGCTGGACAGTTCATTTTGGCCGGAGCCATCGGAAAAAAGAATCCACTGAAGTTGATGAAAAATCAGATCCCCGGATATATCACCGCCATCGGCACGCAGTCCTCTGCGGCCACCATACCGGTAAATTTGGAGTGTGCTAAGAAAAACGGCGTATCCGAGCAGATCCGTGACTTCGTAGTGCCCCTGTGTGCCACCATCCACCTTTCCGGCAGTATCATCACCATAACCTCCATTGTTACGGCAGTATTGCTGATGTATGGTATGCCCC
>CAZOTM010000076.1:0-9129 GCA_964582675.1 uncultured Clostridiaceae bacterium | reverse complement strand
GTAAGGAGAAATATTAATGGGTTTATTTGTAAAAAATCGCGAACTGGCTATAGATCTGGGCACCACCAATTCTCTGGTATACATCCAGGAAAAGGGCATCGTCTTCCGGGAACCATCCGTCGTTTGCTATAATACTGAACTGGATAAAGTGGAATCCGTCGGGGAAGACGCCCGGCGCATGATCGGACGGACCCCCGGGAATATGGTGGCAGTCCGGCCGATCAAAGACGGGGTTGTTGCTGAATTTGATATGACGGTGGAAATGATCAAGTATCTGATCAAAAAATCCCTGGCTAAAACCGCCTTTACCAATCCCCGGGTCATCATCACCCATCCTTCCGGAGTCACCCAGGTGGAGCGCAATGCCTTAAAAGATGCAGTGGCCCAGGCGGTAGGGGAGGATGTCATCCTCCTGGAGGAGGGCCTGGCAGCAGCATTGGGGGCAGGTCTGCCGGTTTATGATCCGGTGGGGACCATGGTGGTGGATTTAGGTGGCGGCACCACTGAGGTGGCCGTTTTGTCCACCGGCGGTGTGGTCATTGCCAAATCCCTCCGCATCGGCGGCGAGGAACTGGATGAAGCGATCATTTCCTACATCCGCAAGAAGTTCAACCTCCTCATTGGCGAGCGGACAGCGGAAGATATCAAAATTAATTTGGGCACGGCCTACAAATTTGATGAAGAATTGGAGGATCCTAAGCAGATCAAGGATTTGGACTATGAAAAGACCATGAAAGTCAAAGGCCGGGATCTGGATACCGGCTTGCCCAAGGATATCACCGTCACCGAGACCCAGATTGCCAAAGCACTGGAATATCCCATTTCCCAAATCGTGGAAGCCATCGTGACCACCTTGGAGAAAACCCCGCCTGAACTGGCTGCTGACATCATGGACCGGGGAATCACTTTAACAGGAGGCGGAGCTCTTTTAAGAGGGATCGATACCTTGATCGCCAAGGAAACAAAAATGCCGGTGTTCATAGCCGATTCCCCCCTTGATTGTGTTGCATCCGGTGCAGGCATTGCCCTGATCAGATTTGACGAGCTGGCCAAAGCAAGACGATAATGAATAAACAGCGATCGAGGATAATCCTGACGTTGGCAATCCTGTCAACCGCCCTGAGCGGTTTGATCGTTGCCACGGAACTGACCGGAAGAGGCAAGGTGGCCTCCGGCGAAGCCGCGCTGATTTTGAATCCGGTCCAACGCTTTGCCTACTCAGCCAATGAGAGAATGGAGAAGCTCATCGATTTCTACTTTTCGTTTGACGAAGTAAGACAGGAAAATGAGGCGCTGAAGCAGCAGATTGCCGCCAATAATGACAAACTCAGGCGGGTTGAAGAAATCGAAAAAGAAAACGTCGAGCTGAAAGCCATGTTTGAGTACAAAAACCGGCACGATGAATACACCTATATTGGCACCAATGTCATCAACCGTTCTTTGAACGGCTTATCGCCCACCTATACCCTGGATAAGGGGGCCAAGGACGGCATTAAAAAAGGCATGGTCGTCATCACTTACGAAGGCCTGGCCGGGCAGATCACGGATGTGTTTGTGAACTATTCCGTGCTTGAAACGATATCCAGTGAAAATGTCCAGGTGTCGGTCACTTCCGCCGGGACCAGAAATTATGTGGGTATGCTTTCCGGTACCAGGATCCTGGGGGAGGAACACATGGCCAAGGTGACCCAGATGTCCATGGAGGCAGTGGTCAACCCTGGGGATGACATCATCACCTCGGGCATTGGCAAATTTTATCCCCCGGACATCTACATCGGGAAAATCGAATCCGTGGGGGATGATAAAGGCAAGCTGATGAAAACTGCCATCGTCAAACCGGCGGTCCAGTTCAACGGCGGAGAAAGGTTCTTCATTGTTCTTCCCAAAAACATGGAGGATATGACATATTGATGAAAAAAATGCTATTACTGATCACTACTTTGCTGTTGTTCTTTATCGAGTCCATACTCCTAACCAAGTTTACCATCCGGGGAGTCACCATCCCTTTGACCTTTATCTTCGGCCTGGCGGTGTCAGTTGTCAGTGATGAATGGGATGCCTTGTTCATGGGGATCCTTACCGGCTTTTTAGCCGATATGTATTCCCCGAATCTGTATGGCTTGCATATGCTGCTCAATCTTTGGATCTTCTATGGGGTCGTGACTGTTTCTAGACTCCTCAGGCGGGATCGGAATTTTTTGATGGCCCTGTTGATCGCTTTGTTTGCGACCCTCAAATACAGTCTTTATTTCATTATTATGAAATTGGCAGGCTTGGTGGTCATCTTGAATAATGTCCCGATCCTGGCATTTATGGTCCTGGTGGTGGGGTTTTTCCTTCTGATTTTAACCAGGCTGTTTTACAAATCCAATTTGATAAAAACTGCCAGTAAATAAATAACTGCGTTCAGCGCAGTTTTATTAATTAACAACGGATCACTCCATGGTCAGAGCTTCCAACCAGCTTAAACCACCATCGGGGTGACCGCTCAGCTGCCATGATAAGCTTCCGGCAGCAGTTTGGGACGATTATGATACCTGACATGCATAATCAATTAAAATGCATCTTAGATAGCATTTTATTTCCGCGGCAGGATCCATATCCTGGAGGAGGGATACAATGATCATCGCTTTATTTTCGAGCAAGGGCGGGGCAGGCGGGAGTACCGTATTATCAGTCATGGCCCATTTACTGGCCGCCCGTGGCAAATCAGTCCTGGTAATCGACACAGCCGTCGACCGGTCCCAGGATCTCTATTTAAATTTCTCCTCAACCATCGTTCCGGACCTGCAGGATCTTACCCTGGATGAACTGACAGCCCGCACCGACCTGGGTAAGCCTCCGATCAGGCTGGTCAATACCGACAGCCTCCATGAAATCGACAAGCTGAAAATTCGGCAGGCTGCCAAGATCTTTGATTATCTTCTCATCGACGGGGATCCTGATCAGGGGAATGTCTTTCCCGCCGTTTTGGATCTGGCCGATCAAGTTCTGGCTGTCCTGACCCAGGATAACGCCAGTGTCCGAGGCGCTGACCGGATCCTCTCCTCCCTGGATCAAGCCCATTTGAATAAACTGAGCTTTATGGTCAATCAGTATCTCCAAACCACAGAAGACCAATTGGGCACGGAAGCTGATATCTTTGATATTATCGAAGGCAGCTATGCGGGACATGCCGCTTATGATCCATCGGTCCGTCTGGGTGTGAACCGGGGCAAACCGGAGGAGATCGATCCCAGGTTCCTTCGGGAGGTGGAGTCCATCGTGAAATATTTGTGCAGCCGCCAAACCGCCAATGGCACCGAACCGGCAAGTGCTCCTATCACTATGGAGGATGAACCGTTCAGGGACGAACCCTTCCGAGATGTACCAGTCGGGGAAGAACCCTTTAGGGAAGAATCCTTCCGAGATGTACCAGTCGGGGAAGAACCCTTTAGGGAAGAATCCTTTGAGGACGAGCCATCCGGAGAAGAATCCATTTGGGATGAACCCATCGAGGAAGAATCCATGGGGGACGAACCATCCGGGGATGAACCCATCGGGGATGAACCCTTTGAGAAAGAATCCGTTGGGGAAGAATCCATCGGGGATGGACCGTCCGATTTGGCAGCGCCTGCCGATGGAGCAGGGGAGAACTCAGGGATTGACAGGGGAGAAGTTTTGGAACCGGCTGGATCAGGGTCAGAGGGGATTTTGTCCAAACTCAGGAGCTTGTTTAAGCCAAGATAAACGGGGAGAGAAAGGAAATTAAATGAATTACTTGAAAAGATTGTTTCGGATCAGGCGGCGTGATTGGCTGCATGTTGATTACCTGTTGTTTTTCACGACAGTGGCAATCGCTTTGTTCGGAACTTACAACATATATTTATCCACAAAAAAGGATTCTGGATTTGCTTTCGCCAAATCCCAGCTCATGTTTCTGGGGATCGGCATTATCATAGCCATTGTGATCATCTGTATGGATTATGAGCGGGTGCTGCCGGTGATCATTCCATTATTTTATTGGCTGACGATTGGGCTCTTGGTGGCGGTTTTGTTTACCACCTCGGTCTATGGAGCCAAAGGCTGGTTTACGTTCGGCGGATTTTCCCTGCAGCCGGCAGAATTGGCTAAGTTGGCGATTTTACTCATGGTCAGTAAAAAGATGCAGGATGTCAACGGCGAAATCAACAATTTCAAGAACTTTATAATGGTGGCCGCCTATGCGGTGCTGCCCATGGGCTTGATGATGCTTCAGCCGGAAATGGGCCTGACCATGGTGTCATTCTTCATTGTGTTGTTCATCTTCTTCATCATGGGTTTAAGGTTTCGAGTGATCCTGGGCGGGGTCGCACTTCTGGCCGCTTCGATTGTTGCTGCACTTAGCCTGGATATCGTGCCCTCCCACTGGAAATCGCGGATCTATGCCTTTATCAGTAAAACCACGGATGAGTTATCCACTGATTTTCAGCTGACTGCCGCCAAAATCTCCATTGGTTCCGGCCAGGCAACGGGTTCCACTACCCCGGGCTACTATAACTGGATCCCCTTCAACTCCACTGACTTTATCTTTGCGGTGGTATCGGAGAATTTTGGGTTTATCGGTGCCATCTCCCTGCTCCTGGCCTTTTGTATTCTCATGTGGCGGCTTCTCGTGATCGCGAAGAAGAGCCATGATATTTTCGGCCGCTGTGTCGGGGTTGGGGTATTCGCCATCTTGTTGTTCTCCGTCCTGCAGAATGTCGGCATGACCATCGGTCTGATGCCCATTTCCGGGATCACGCTGCCCTTTGTTTCAGCGGGGGGTTCATCCCTGGTCACGAATTTCATGGCCATCGCCGTGGCTTTGAATGTCGGCATGAGGCGAAAACGCTCCAAGATCGGCAACCGGATCATGCAGGCCGCATAGATCAAGGACCATACTCGAAATTTTCCAAACGATTCAAACAACCGGATCAATCCGGTGGACAATCACCAACCGAATCAATCGATGGGTAGCATCACAAAACAAAGGAATTCTCAATGGGAATTCCTTTTGTGGTATTATATAAAGGTTAACAGGCTTCTCATGGGGAGCCGGCATTAATTGTGCAGGAGTTGAAAATGAACAGATTAACAGATGACATTCTTTTCCGTGTGGATAAACCATCCCGCTACACGGGAGGTGAATATAATATGGTGACAAAGGATCCCCAAACAGTCCCGATCCGTTTTGCCCTGGCTTTTCCCGATGTTTATGAAGTGGGGATGAGCCACTTGGGCTCCAAGATCCTCTATCATACGATGAACCGCCGGGAGGATACCTACTGTGAGCGGACCTACAATCCTTATCCGGATCTGGAAGGGATCATGCGGGCCGAAGGCATTGCTTTGACAACCCTGGAAACCGGGACACCGCTGGGTGAAATGGATGTCCTGGGGTTTTCCCTGTTGTATGAAATGAGCTATACCAATGTTTTGAATATGCTGGATTTGGCCGGCATCCCGCTGTTAGGGAAAGACCGGGATGATTCCCATCCCCTGATCATGGCCGGGGGACCCTGTGCGGTCAATCCGGAGCCCATGCATCAATTCATCGACTTTTTTGAGATCGGGGAAGGCGAGTATCTGATGGATGAAGTCTTGAGCCTCTTGGCGGAACACAAACGGCAGGGCTTCAAGAAACAAGCATTCCTGGAGGCAGTCAGTCAGATCGAAGGTATTTATGTGCCAGCCTTTTACGATGTGGTCTACAATGAGGACCATACGATCCAAAACCGGGTCAAAGGCTATGACGGAGCACCGGACAAAATCAGGAAGCGGATCGTCCCGGTCATGGATGCGGCGCCTTATCCGGAGAAAATGATCGTGCCGTTTTGCGAGCCTACCCATGACCGGATCATGATGGAGACCTTCCGGGGCTGCACCAGGGGCTGCCGGTTCTGCATGGCCGGGATGATCTACCGGCCGGTCCGGGAAAAAACCACGGGTAAAATTCTGGAATTGACGGACACCTTGATGAAAGCCACCGGCTACGAGGACATCTCCCTGACTTCCCTGTCCACCTGCGATTATTCAAATATCCAGTCCCTGGTGGAGGCCCTGGTGAGCCGCTACAGTGGGGATAAAGTTTCCATTTCCCTGCCCTCCATCCGGGTGGATGCCTTCTCCGTGGAATTGTACCACGAGATCCAGAAGATCCGAAAAACCGGTCTGACCTTTGCCCCCGAAGCCGGGACCCAACGGATGCGGGATATCATCAACAAGAACGTCACAGAACATGATATATTAACTGCCGCCCGCAATGCCTTCGAACTGGGCTGGTCCACCCTCAAGCTGTATACGATGATCGGACTGCCCTTCGAGACCCAGGAGGATGCGGTGGGGATCGCCGATATGGCTGAAAAGATCGTGGCGGAGTATTATAAACTGCCCCGGGAAAAGCGCCATAAAGGTCTGCGCATCAATCTGTCCGCCAGTATTTTTATTCCCAAGCCCTTTACGCCCTTCCAGTGGGCGCCCCAGGATACCCGGGAGACGATGCTGGCCAAAGTCTATGGTATCAAAAACGCCTTGAAAAGCCGGGCGGTCAGCTTCTCCTGGCATGAATCCGATCTTTCCATGCTGGAAGCGATCATCTCCCGGGGAGACCGGCGGGTATCTGACCTGATCCTCCGGGCCTACCAAAACGGCGCCCGAATGGACGGCTGGAGCGAGTTCTTCAATTATCCGGCCTGGCAGAAAGCCCTGGAGGAAACCGGCATTGACCCGAATTTCTATGTTTACCGCAAGCGAAGCTATGAAGAAGTCCTGCCCTGGGATTTTATCGATATCGGAGTCCGCAAGGATTACCTCATCGGGGAAAACGAAAAGGCCGCGACGGCCGCTGTGACCAGGGATTGCCGGGAAGGCTGCACGGACTGCGGCATTCGCGAAGCTTATGGCAGGGAGGCATGTTTTGATGGCATTGTATTTCATTAAATATACCAAAGAGGATATCATAAAATTTGTCGGCCACCTGGATCTGCTTCGGGCGATCCAGCGCAACATTACCCGGGCGGACCTTAACATTGCCTATTCCCATGGCTTCAATCCCCACATGCAGATGTCCATTGGGCAGCCCCTGCCGGTGGGTGTAAAATCCAGCGGTGAATATATGACCTGCACATTGGATACGGCAAAAACCGAGGGGGAAATCCTCACGGCCCTCAATCAAACCGCCCCCTCGGGGATCCGCTACCTGTTCGTCAAAAAAGTCCCGGATGCCATGAAAACCCCCATGGCCCTGCTCCGGGGCGTCAAGTCCAGGATCCTGATCCCGTCGGATGAAGCCAGGTTTCAAACGATCATGGAGGTTATGGATGACTCTCTCCCCATGATGTATGCTGCCACGAGCAAAAAAGGCGTCGAATCCGAAAAGGACCTGCGGCCGTTGATCGTCTCCCATGAAATTGCCCGCCGGGAGTCTGTGACCGAACTGACCCTGGTGACCAAAGCCGGTTCCAAGGCCCATTTAAGCTTGAACCACCTCCTGGATTATTTGGATCAGGTGACCGGCGGACTGGACAAAAACCGCTTCATCAGCGTGGAACGGCTGGAAATGTATACGGAAGTGGAGGGACAGCTGGTCGCCATGGATGACTATGCCAGGGAAAACCATGGGAACTAGAGATACCGGTCACTTGACCGAACTGTTCATTGAAGACGACGGATTGTTACGGCTGGCGGTCACTGAGGCGGGAGAACTGACCGAGCTCATCGTGAAAGAAAATCTCCAGAAACCTCAGGCCGGGGATATCTACCGGGGGATCATCAAAAGCTCCGGCAAAAAGGATCGTTCCGTCTATATCGATATCGGGACACGGCGCAATGCCTATCTGTATTTATCCGAGCCTTCCAAAAGCCACCGGTATAAGACCGGCGACCGGATCACTGTGGAGATATTGCGGGAAGAATCCGGTAAAAAGGGCGCCAAGGTCACGGACCGGCCATCAATCACCGATTCCTACCTGGTGGCGGAAGCCGGATCCGGTTATGGTTTCTCGAAAAATGCGGACAGCCTGGCCTTTGAAGAAAAATTCGGCCGAATCGAATCTATTCCAGGCGTGCGGCTGATTTTCCGATCGGCCGCCGCCTCCCTGACGGGGGAGGAATTGGCCCTCAGGATCCATTCACTGGGGGAAGGGTTTGTAAAGATCCTGGAGGAGGCGGAAACCAGGATGGAGCCGGGCAGGGTCTACACCTCCATGGATGACTTAAAACGTCTCCTGGCCGTCTACGGCCCTAAGCTCCATATGATCCATAATAACTCGGAGTACTTTCGGGAGCTCCTCGCCAGGGATTATCCAGACCTCCCCCATACCTTCAATGGGGCGGAACCCGATCTTTTCTTTGGACACGGTCTGGAGCAGAAGATCGATAAACTGCGCAGCAAAATCGTTCCCCTGAAAGGCGGCGGCAACATCGTGATCGAAGAGACCGAAGCCCTGGTATCCATCGATGTGAATGCTGCCGGTCACAAACCTGGCCGGGATGCCAACTTTGCTGTAAATATGGAGGCCGCCGGGGAAATTGCCCGGCAGATCCAGCTGCGGAATCTCTCTGGCATCATCATCTGTGATTTTATTTCCATGACCGATGATCAGCAAAGGGCAAGCCTTCGCTTGGAATTGGAAAAGCAGTTGTCCAGGGATCCGGTTTATTCAAAAGTTTATCCCCCCACCAGCCTTGGCTTGATCGAGATCGCCCGGCGCCGCCAGGGCAATTCTGCTGCCGCCTTGCTGTTCCGCCGGGATAACTATAAAAAAGAGCTCCTGTCCGACAGCTATCTGTATAAGCTGGCCTTGCAAAGGCTCAAAAAAGCCGTGGGAGAGGGGGCCTCCAGCCTCCTCCTGTCCTTTAACCCGGCTTATCGGGACTTCCTGGATAAGGTCATGGGGCAGCTCCTGCAGGAAAGATTTCCCGATCTGGCGCTGAATTTTGAGTTCAGCTACAAAACCGATACCCTGGCAGTATATCCCCAATTGAGTCAGACCAACCCGGCCGCTGAACCTGGGACACAATCTGCGGGGAATGATGAAACGGAATGATTCAACGGAATAATTCAACGGAATAATTCAACGGAACTGGGCAGCGGAATTTCAATCTGATTTTTAGACTGATTTTCAAACT
>CAZOTM010000075.1:0-9164 GCA_964582675.1 uncultured Clostridiaceae bacterium | reverse complement strand
GAAAGGCCCTTATAGGGCCTAGTCAAACCGCCGGCTAAGCCGGCGGTATTGATTTCTTTGATTGTCTTGACCCTGGCAGCCTCCACCATGGCCTCTTTGACCGAATTGCTCATCGTTCTGCCGATTCCTGGGGAGATTTTCATCGATCGCCGGCTGTCTTCGGCCACCTTGGGAAGATGAGGCGAAAATCCCTCCAGGGTTACCCCCAGGAGGGATTTTCGCTAACAACTGCGCTGCCCCACACTGCTTTCCATTTACCCGTTCAGCTTGAGGCCCTTGATCAGTGGGTCCCACAAATGCCGTTCGAAAAAGGCGATCAAGGGGCCGCCGCTTACTACCCCCAACACCGAGCCGATGCCGAACACCCCGCCCAGAAGCATCCCGGCTCCCGTATAGGCCAGATCGGACAGGATCTTGAGGTTTTTGTACTTCAAATGGTAATGGGTACACAGCATGACGATCAAAGAATCGGTGGTGCCAAAGCCGAATTTGACGGACAGGGTCAAGCCCACCCCGGCGCACAGAATCATCTGGCCCAGAAACATCATACAAAAGCGGAGGATCAGATCGGGCTCTGATCCGAAGAGATGCGTGACCACTGGCTCAAACAGGTTCATCAGCGGTCCGGTCGCCAGGGCGCCAATGACCGTACCTATGTAGATGTATTTCCGGGCAAATACCACGGCCAGAACGAGCATCACCAGGTTGTTCAGGAGAGAGGCATTCCCCATGGAGACCCCCATGGCTGTCCTTAAGCCGTCGATCCAGACGGTGATGGGGTCGGAGCCCAGTGCGCTCTGCAAAAACAGGCAGACCCCGACTGCGACCAAAACGGTGGCGAAGGTGATCAAAATCGATTTCTTGATCAAAATATCCGGTCTGATTTTCATGGTCACCCTCCCCTGGTGGTCTTAAGCAGCGATCCTATGATTGGATCACTGTCTTTTTATCCTGTATCATTGTCGTTTATTCCTGTCGCTGGTGCTCTGATTATAACTGTGGTTCTGTCGTTTATTGTTCTCGTTTATGAGATCTTCCGCTTCTTATTTGCCTTGTTTTCACGGATGATGGAGAAGACGACCAACCCGACGATGGTGGACAGGTAAGGAACCATTTGGACAAATTCCGCCGGGATCTTCAGTGCCTGCAAGGAGTTGGAGGCCACATCGGCGCTGCCGAAGATGATGGCGGCAATCATGCTGCCGATGGGCGAGGCGTTGCCAAGGTTCATGGCGGATAAACCGATGAAGCCGCGGCCGGCCACCATGTCCCGGGCAAACCAGGACACATAGCCCATGGACATGTAGATCCCGCCCAGGGCGCCGATGAAGCCGCTGATGACGAAGGAAGTGATCTGGACTTTTTCCACATCGATGCCCACGGAGGAGGAAGCGTTGGGATTTTCCCCAACGGAGCGGATCCTTAACCCGTAGGGGGTTTTATAAATGAAGAAGTAGACCAGGTAGACCGTTAAAAAGGCCAGATAGGTCATGATGTTGTGGTTGGAGAACGCCTGCCCCAGGAAGGGAATGGAACCAAGCAGGGGGATCCCCAATTCCGGAACCTGGAGGCTCTTTAAGTTGGAGGAGGTGCCCTTGTCCCCGGAGGCCAGAAACATGATGACGATGGTCAGACCAGAGGCCATCAGGTTGGCGGAAATACAGGTCAGGACCATGTCGGCTTTTAAGCGCAGGGACAAATAGGCGATGAAGAAGGCGAACAGGACGCCGGCTAAAAGGGCTGCCAAAACGCCCAAAATGAGGTTCTGGGTGGATGCGGAGACCACCACCCCGGTCAGGGCGGAAATCAGCATGATGCCTTCCACCGCCATGTTGGTCAGCCCGGCTTTGCGGGAGATCAGGGCGGCCATGGCGGCGAAAATGATGGGCGTGGAAACACGGATGATGGAATAGAGGATGCTGGCCGTGGTATTGATATTAAACTCCATCTTATTTTCCCTCCTTGAGTTCCAGCTGCTTGGTGGACGCTTTGGTGATGGCCCGGTGTTTCATGCCGGACATGAACATCTCCGCCGCGATGAACATGATGACGATGGCCTGGATGACGGACACGAATTCCACGGGGACATCGGAGGTTCGGGAAATGATGTCCGCGCCAATCCGAAGGTAAGCCAGGAAGAAGGCGGCAAAGGGCACCAGGGCAGGGTTTTTCTTGGCCAGGATCGCCACCAGCATGCCGTCCCAGCCATAGCCGGGCTGCCTCTCCCATTGGAATCGGGAATACATGCCCAGGATCTCCACGGCCCCGCCCATCCCGGCTAAAAAACCGCCGATCAAGCTGGCAAAAAGAATGACTTTTTTGACCTTGATGCCCGAGTATTTGGCAAAGTTCATGTTTTCACCGGTCATGCGGATCTCATAGCCCCACCTGCTTTTATAGAGGAACAGGTAGACCAGAACGATCATGACGATGACGATGATCAGCCCGGCGTGGATCCGGGTTCCCGGGACAATGACCGGCAGCCGGGCGGTCTCCGGGATGGTATAGGAAGCGTTGAAGCCGGAGGCCATGTCCTTCATATGATACATCAGGATGTACATGCCGGCAAAATAGAGGACATAGTTCATCATGATGGAGGAGACGACTTCACTGGCTTTCCACTGGACCTTCAAGATGGCCGGGATCAGGGCGATGAGCCCGCCGACAAAGCCGGCGATGGCGATGACCACAAAGGCGTGGATGCCTGACGGCAGGGTCATGTTGAGGGACAGATAAGTGGCAAAGGAGCCGCAGAAAAATAGGACGCCCTCCCCGATCAGGTTGAACTGGGCTGCCTGATACATGACGCAGATGCCCAGAGCGGTGAAGGTGATGGGGATCATCAATTCGATGACATTGGCGAAGCGGCGGAAAGAAGACAATGGTCCGATGAGGAACTTAGTCATGGCGTCCACGGGATCCTGGCTGATCAGGGCGACCACCATAAGGGCCAAAACCAGCGCGATGCCGATGGCCGTGAGGGTCCTTAACAGATCATAGCGCCGTTCAATTTGCTTGGTATTCATAGACGGACCTCCTCAATTCTTCCGGTGTCTGTTTGTTGATGCCCAGCATGTATTCGCCCAGTTCAAATTCAGTGATCTGGGAGGCATCCTCAAAATAGGCCGCAATTTCGCCGTTGTGCATGACAATGATGCTGTCGCTGGTCTCCAGGGCTTCGTTCAGATCAGCCGAAACCAGGAGCACCCCCACATTCTTTTCCCGGGCGATTTGGATGAGCTTTCTGCGGATGAACTCGGTGGCACCCACATCAATGCCCCGGGTGGGCTGGTTGGCCACGATGACCTTCATGTGGGAGGAAAATTCCCGGGCCACGATGACCTTCTGGATGTTGCCCCCGGACAGCATCCGGACCGGCTGATCCGAGCTGTCGGTCTTGATTTTATAGTCCTTGATCAATTCCTGGGCCAGGGCTTCGATTTTATCCCCTTTAAGCAGACCCTGGTTGTATTCGGGTTTGAAGTAACGGTCGGAAATGAGGTTGTCCCGGACGGAGGCATTGGCGGCAGCGCCAAAGGTCATCCGGTCCTCGGAAATGTGGGAGATCCCCGCCTCCCGGATCTGACGGATGTCCATGCCCCGGATGTTCTGGTTGTCGATGAGGACATCCCCGGCGTAATTGGCGATGAGTCCGGTCATGATCTGGGTGACCTCGTTCTGTCCGTTGCCCTCCACGCCGACGATGCCGACGATCTCCCCTTCCCGGATGGTGAAGCTGACATCCTTGATGATCTCCTTCCCATCGGAATTTTTCAGATATAGATGATCGACCTTGGCCACCACCCGTTTCGGTTGGGCCCGGTCTTTTTGAATATTTAAGATGACATCCCGCCCCACCATCATCCGGGAGATATCCTGCTCCGTCACGTCCTCAATATTGGTCAAGCCGATCATTCGGCCGTTTCGCAGCACCGTCACCCGGTCGCAGATCTCCTTGACCTCGTTGAGCTTGTGGGAAATGAACACAATGGTGTAGCCGTCATCCCTGAGTTTTTTAAGCTCGGTGAACAATTCCTCCGTCTCCTGGGGAGTCAGGACGGCCGTGGGCTCATCCAGGATCAACACCTCCGCCCCCCGGATCAGGGCTTTGAGGATCTCCACCTTTTGCTTTTGCCCAACGGAAATATCCTCCACCTTGTCATGGGGATCCACCCCCAGATTATACTTGGTGGCGACTTCCCGGGTCATTTCCACGGCTTTCCCCATGTCGAAGCGGATGCCTTTTTTGGGCTCCATGCCCAGGACGATGTTTTCCGCCACGGTCAGGGAAGGAACCAGCATAAAGTGCTGGTGCACCATACCCACCCCCAGGGCGATGGCATGCAGGGGGTCTTTGACCTTGACCGCCTGGCCTTTGATGAATATTTCCCCTTCCTCCGGGGTCTCGATCCCGAAGAGTATCTTCATGAGCGTAGTTTTCCCCGCTCCGTTCTCACCAACCAGACCGTGGATCTCCCCCTTCTCGACGGACAGGGTGATGTCCTTGTTGGCGACAAAGCCATTGGGATAGACTTTCGTGATGTTTTTCATGAGGATCATTTCCTGTGACAAAAATTCCACCTCCTGTAGAATTATTGGATAAGATTTCAGGGAGTCAAACTGACTCCCTGAAACCAGCTGCTCTTTTATGGCTTCACACTGTTTTTCAGCTCTACGAATGCTTCGTTGGTCATGGCGAAGGCGCTGGGCACCTTGTATTCGCCGCTCTTAACCTTGGCTTCCAGTCCATCGATCCAGGTCTGGACATCCTGGGGAACGACCTTTTTATAGTTGTCGTTGCGGGCAATACCCACAGCGCCTTCCTTGATGCCCAGGGCCTCGGTCTTGCCCCAATTCAGGGTTCCGGCCTGATGAGCCTTGATCACGTTGTAGAGGGAGTCGCCGACATTTTTCAGGGCGGAGGTGACGATGGCATCAGCCTTGGGCTTGTCGTTGGCGAACAAGAGGGTCTGGTCGGAATCCACGCCCAGAACAAACAGCTTCTTTTCGGCAGCGGCTTCGATGACGCCTAAACCGGCACCGCCGGCTACGCCGTGCAGGACATCGGCGCCCAGGAGGATCTGAGCGAAGGACATTTCTTTGCCCTTGGCAGAGTCGGTCCAGTTGCCCACGAAGGAAACCGCGATCTTAACATTGGGATTGGCCTGCTTGGCGCCGTCAATGTAGCCCACCAGGAAGTCGTTGATGATGGGGTTTTCCTGTCCGCCTACAAAGCCGAGGACGCCGGTTTTAGACAATTTAGCGCCCACGGCGCCGGCTAAAAAGTCCGCTTCATTTTGTTTGAAGGTAATGCCATAGACGTTGTTCGTGGCGATTTCATATTCGGGATTGACATCGAAGGCGACAAATTTTACGTCCGGGTAGGTGGCGGCATATTTCTTTACGGCTTCCGTCAAACCGCCGGAGGCCACCATGACGATATCAGTGCCGTCCTCGGCCACATCCTGAACGGAAGGCTCCTGTTTGGAAGGATCCCCGCCCAATTCCAGGACTTTGGCCTCCACACCCAGATCAGTCTGAGCTTTCTGCAGTCCTGACCAGGCGGAATCATTGAAGGACTTGTCCCCCAGGTTGCCGCCGACGATAAAGGTGACCTTCAGTTTCTTGCCGGCAGTGGTTCCGGCGGTGGTTCCGGCGGAAGTGCCGGCACCAGTGGTGGCAGGGGCGGCTGGGCTGCATCCAGCCAACAGGCCGACCGTTAGAATGGTGCTGGTCAGAATGGTCATGAGTTTTTTGTTCATTTTGATAATCTCCTCTTTTTTCCCATTATTTTTTTCAGTTGTCAATTTCGTTGTTGATTGGGGAATGGTTGTGGATTGAGTAGCGGTTTGGTTTGATGATGAATGAATGGACTGATGGATCCTTCGCCTGTCCCATTAATGGGTTTTATAGAATTCCAGCATGGCCCAGAGCATCTCCCGGAATTTTTCCACATGGGTCACCATGGCCACGTCCACATTGGGGGGTTGTCCGCACAGTCCCTTAAAGTCCGTCACCGTCTGGCCATAGGTGTATTTGCCGGACAGCTCGCAGGTAACATAGGCCGGCTTGATTACGGCAAAGCTTTCATCCATGAGGTAGGCCACGGTGATGGCATCGTGGAGGGTGATGGTACCGCCCCAGTCCTTGCCGCCCCGGATCCCGAAGACATAGTGGTTGATTCCCTGGATGAGGCCGGCGACACTAGTCGCCTCGCTGCCCAGTGCATACATTTCTTCTGCGGTCAGGGCCGACTGTCTGGTGGCATTCAAACCGAACATGGTGACGGGGATCCCGGAATGGAAGACGATCTCCGCCGCATGGGGATCCACCCAAATGTTGAATTCCCCATACTGGGAATGGTTGCCCACGGTGGCCGAGCCGCCCATAATGACGATGCGTTTGACATAGTCCTTGAGATCCGGGTATTTCAAAATGGTGATGGCCACGTTGGTCAAAGGACCCACGGCGACGATCTCCAATTCCCCCGGGAACAGTCTGGCTTCCTCGTAGATGACATCCCAGGCCTTCTTCGGATCGAAGCTCCGCTTGGCCATGGGCAGGGTGTAGCCGGCCATGCCGTTGCCGCCGTGGATCTCCCCGGCGGTCTGGAGCTCGATGATCAGGGGACGGTCCGCCCCTTTGGCCACCCGGGTGGCGATCCCCAGCATGTCTGCCAAATCCAGGGCGTTGCGGGTGGTATGCTGATATTCCACATTGCCGGCCACCGGAGTGATGGCCCGGATGTCAAAGCCTGCCCAGCTGTGAGCCAGCATAATGGCATAGGCGTCATCCACCCCCGGATCACAGTCGAGGATGATTGGTTTCTTAATCATGAGCACTCCCCTCCCCCATTGCGTCCAGTTTTTCCAGGGCGCCCACCAGGTAGTCCACAAAAGCCTCCCGCTGGACGTCCAGAACCACTTCCACGTTCTTATGGGCTTTCGTCACATCGTCCAAATCCGTCACGGTGCAGCCCCTGGTGTACTTCCCGTCCAGGTCGATGACCACGTTGCACATCCTGGAGGTGAAGAGCTCGGGACGGAGGATCTTGGCCACCGCCACGGCGTCATGGATGGCGATGCCCTGGTTGCCGCGTTTTAAGACAGCTGCCCCATAGAACGTTAAGATCTCCGTGGCCAGCTTCCCGGCCTTGCCCGGCAAGGCCGCGATGCGCTGGAGGTCGTCTTCAAACAGGGCTGACTGGTAGGTCACATCCAGGCCGCACATGGTCAGGGGGATCCCTGAGGAAAAGACGATGTGGGCGGCTTCCGGATCCTGCCAGATGTTGAATTCAGTGGTGGGGGTCTTGTTGCCCCCCAGAGCCGCTCCCCCCATGATGACGATCTCGTCGATGGAGTCCTTAACCTCCGGGGCGGCTGCCAGGAGGATCCCCAGATTCGTCAGGGGCCCGATGGCAATGATCTTGATCCGCTGATCCGTGGACTTCAGTTCATCCTCCAAAAATTGGGCGGCATTTTTTTCCTCCGCCCGACCCCTGGCAAAATCCGGCAGGCTGGTCCCATCCATTCCGGATTTGCCATGGATGTCCTCAGGCACCTCCTGCCCCTGAATCATGGGCTTGGGCGCCCCCCGGTAGACCTTGATGTCCCGGCCGAAGTGCTCTAAAATCCGCAGGGCATTGTTGGTGTTGTTGTCCATGGTGTTGTTGCCGGCGACCACGGTGATGCCTCGGATATCCCATTCATCGGCGGCCAGGGCCGCCATGAGGGCGATGGCATCATCGTGTCCCGGATCCGTGTCGATGATCACAGGTATTTTCTCCATTCCTCTCTCCTTTCCGATAGATTCCGATCCCGTTTGACCGGTACTCATGTGTTGGGCTGACAGTAACCGCTGATCCATGATCAACGGAATCAACTTTGCCGATAACCACCCGCTGAACCTTTGTCAGCTTGATCCGAACATTCCTATTCTCCCATGGGTTTGTCTTACCTCCCCGGCGGTGGTGCGGTACTCTCCCTGGGAATCAGTTCCAGCTTGACCTCCACCCTGCCCGTGTGGTGATCCGCCCCTTCCAAAATATCGATGAGGCGGCCCACGGTAATATACCCCAAATCATAGCTGGGCTGACGGATGGTGGTCAGTTCCGGGGAATTCATGGCAGCCAGGTAGATGTCATCAAACCCGACGATGCTGATATCCTCCGGCACCCGCCGATTCAGTATTTTCAGGGCTTTAATGGCCCCCAGGGCAATCAGGTCATTGCCGCAAAAGATCGCCGTCACCCCTGGATCCAGCCGGCCCGACCGGATATAGTCATAGCCGAAGGCAAAGCTGTAAGGACCTCCCGCCAGAAGATTCGGATCATAGGCGATCCCGCCTTCCGCCAGGGCTTGTTGGTAACCCTTAAGCCGCTCCCGGGAGACCCCCATCTGGAGGACCCCCGACAGGAAGAGGATCCGCCGGTGTCCCAAAGCGATGAGATACTTGACGGCATCATAGGCCCCCGTCACATTGTCCGTATGGACAAAAGCTTTGACGCCCTTGAAATAGACCTCCCGATCCAGGATGACCAGAGGCACACGGACCCGAAAGCTCTCTTCCACTTCCCGGTTTCGGTTGACGGAACCGGCCAGGGCGATGCCATCCACCTGCTTTTGAGTCAGGGTATTGATGTAGTCCATTTCCTTGTCCAAGTCATCATCCGAATTGCACATCAAAAGGCTGTAACCGCGTGCGTTGGCGCTGTCTTCCGCTCCCCGGGCCAGATCGGTGAAAAACGGGTTGCGCACATCGGGAATGATTAAACCGATGGTCCGGGTAACCTTGGTCTTCATGCTCCGGGCCAGGGTATTGGGCCGGTAATCAAGCTCGGCGACGATGGCATTGATCCGCTTGATCGTGTCTGCCCCAATATCTTGGTCTTTCCCATTGATCACCTTCGATACGGTGGCCGTTGAAACACCGGCGATTCGGGCAATGTCCTTCAATGTTAAGGACATCGGTACCACCTCCTCCGTAATCGATTAACTAAATCTTAATTTCGGAACCCCCGCCTGTCAATACCGGAAACCCGCCCTGTAAAAATATTTCAGGCGGAGCTCAATTGAAAAAGTAAATTCCACCCCCAAGGCTCCTCCAAGTGGAAGTTACTTCTGCAAATCCCAAAGTGGAAGTTACTTTGGCAAATGGCTAAGATG
>CAZOTM010000074.1:0-9164 GCA_964582675.1 uncultured Clostridiaceae bacterium | reverse complement strand
GCTAACTTGGCAATATCCGTCATGGACAGTTTGTTTCCCGTATGCATCCCCTCCCGTTCGCGTAAACCTTTACGCTATTTACCTAAATTTTACGTCAACCCCTGGGGATAGTCAAGGAATTTAACCGAAGAAAACTGCCCGAAGAAAACTGCATAATAATTCAACGAAATTAATAGACTTTTTCGACTGAATCTGGTTATCAATCCTGGGATTGTGACAGACAATTGGTGCCGTGGCCGAAAGACAGTGGAATGGATGGATCCAGGGGGAGGGAGGCGAATCCAGGTGGATCCAACCGATAAAAATAAGGGCCTCCTGCCGGAAACCCCTACTCTACAATTTGCATTCATTTGATGACGTCCCAACCGGTGTTGACCCCGTTGGTTTACTTTTTATCCGGGACTGCGCCGCAGGTATAATCATCCTGTTCCTGGGATGATTCGATCTGGGCGATCATCTCCACCCGTTTGGTGTGGCGGCCGCCTTCAAACTCGGCTTTGAGCCATTCATCCAGGATCATCCGGGCCAAATCCGGTCCCACCACCCGGGCACCCATGCACAGGATATTGGTGTCATTATGGATCCGGGAAAGCTTGGCGGAATATGGCTCTGAGCAAACCACTGCCCGGATCCCCCTCACCTTATTGGCGGAAATGGAAATTCCGATGCCCGATCCGCAAAACAGCAAGCCTTTTTCAAACTCACCGCTGGCAACCTTTTTGGCGACCTTTTCCCCCCAGATCGGATAATCCGTCCGTTCTGCTGAATGTGTCCCGAAATCCTCATATTCGATTCCCAGTTCATCCAGATATTTCAGCATATCCAGCTTAAACTCATAAGCTGCGTGATCACTTCCAACTGCTAATCTCATCCCCACTGCTCCTCCCATTCCTAAAACATTCTTTATTATGTGATTATATCATCATCGGCGGGCTAATAGAATCGCAAATGTTCCATAAGCCCAAGTCACAGTTTCTCATCAACCTGACTTTCCCCTGGGACAGGACTTTCTCTTTGACCAGTCCTTCGCTTTGACCAGTCCTTCGCTTTGGCCAGTCCTTCGCTTTGGCCAGTCCTCACCTTTGCCCAGTCTTTTTACTGCTTCTGGCTTGAAGAGGCTCATCCCCTGCCCTCATTCAGAGGGCTGCCTCTGGGCGATTGCCTGGAGCCGCTCTGCCAGATCCGCCGCTACGGCCTCTACCGGCTTGTTATCGATGAAGTATTTATTGACGATTTTTTTAAATGTCGGTGTCTTTTCCCGGATCTCCTCCCGGATCTCACGCATCAGGCGCGCCTGGTGGGCCAGCTTGTATGGCTCATCCTCATAGATGTTGTCATCCGCATCGGCGAAAATCAGCCGCTGGAAAATATGTTCCGGTGTATCCTGGAGCTCAATGGGGATGATCCCCTCCCGTTTGAACAGGGGATTGAAAAATCGCGAGAAATGGATGGGACTGACGGCGATGACCAGATTATCCCGGTGCTCTTCAATCAGTTCCTTCAGCATTTTCCCTTTGAGCTTTGACCGTTCATAGGCAAAGGGATTTTCCGCCATAAAATGATCAATGGTTGTTGCCAACTTCTCCTTAATCACCTGGTCCATATCGAAGAACTGATAATTCAGCTTCTCTGCCAGCTTCTGCCCGACCGCCGTCTTGCCTACACAGGTTACCCCAAACAGCAGGATCACCATTGCCTATCCGCCTCATTTCAGATCGTTACTGCATTGTTTTAGTATTTTATAGAAACCCTTTTTTTGAATTCACATTAAGAACCCTGCTTCAAAGTCCTGCCTGAGACTCCTGGTCAGAGGTCCTCCAGTCTTTCCTGGGATCCGATTCCTTGGGTTACCCCGTAAATTTTTTTGCCGCCGGTTTATTTTCCGCAGCACTTCTTGTATTTTTTACCGCTGCCGCAGGGACAGAGGTCGTTGCGGCCGGTTTTCGTGGCGATTGCCGCCTCGGCCGCCGGGGACTTTTCCTCCGGAGATACAGCCGGTTTGAGAGGGGCTCCCTTTGCCACCCGGGAGCGGGTGCTTTCCCGAATTGCCGAACCTTTAGGGGGAACCGGCGCAAAGGGCATCAGCGGCAGCGTCTGCAAGCGCTGCCTCTCCTCCTGATACAGCTCATTGGGGGAGTGGCCCTTCAATGCCCACTGCCGGGTGGAGTTGTGCAAGTCCATGAGGATCTCGTACATCTCCTGGATAAACTCAAAAGTGGGCAGCTCTATACGGCTCTGCAAAAACTGGAGCATCTCGTTCATGGCTGCATCATTTTGAATCATTCCAATGATTTCCATTGCGGTTTCATTGGCTGCCTTTGTCGTTATCTCATAGTAGGTCCCTAGAAAGTTCAGGAAACGAACCATTTCCGGAGTCCGGTCAAAATAGTCCGCTCTGCCGGCCCGGAGCAGCTGCCCCTTGGTGAAGGGATAATATGGGATTTCACTGCGCAGGTTCTGCTCGGTCACCAGTTTATGAGAATCGACCAGCCGGGCATCCTTGTAGCCGTATAGGGAGCCATTTTCGGTATATTGAATCCGGCCGTAGCATTTTGCGGCGAAGCCCAGGACATTGATCAGCTCCCAATGATTCACCGGTTTTCCAGTCAGGCGGCTGATATTCCCCAGGAGGGTCGGGAGCTCCAGGACGCCATAGTAGTAGAGCAGCCCGTTGGCCAGACGGATCCATTCCGTATTGCGCTCCAATAATCCCTGGAGTTTCTCCGTATTGGTCGCCGGCATCAATTCTACGAGCTCCACGGGCATAAAGCCGACCTTCTTCCCCGCCGATTTTCCTGGAAACAGGATGCCCCAGCCCTGGAAAAAATTCACCCAATGGGCAGAAATATCCAAATTGGCAGAGCTGCCGGAAGCAATCACCACAGCCTGGAGCAAAGCATAAGCGGCCTGGTCCATAGTTTCCAGAACCGGCGGAATCATCCTGGGGATGAGTCCGGCCAAACTTTTCGCCAGCTCCGCCTTATTTAGAGAGCTCAGGTTTTTGAGGCCATAGTTTTTGCGGATCGTATTCAAATCGTCCTTGGTCAAGCGCATCAGGGCATCATATAAGCTACAGTATCCTTCCACCTGTTTAAAGCGCTGTTCTTCCCGCCTGACCCTCAGCGTTTCTTCATAGCGAATCGCCTTTTCCACGTTTTCAATGGCTTTTTGTACATTTGCTGGATCAATTTTTCCCTTCATCCGGGCCCCCCCTTTAAAAATCAGTTTTCTGTCCGTTCCCGGTTTTTTGTCCTCTGGGAAAGATCCTCCCGAACCATCGATTCAAAGCAGCCTTCAGCCTCCATCCGCTTCTTTTCTAATCACACCCCATGATCCCGCTCCAGCCATGGGATCCTGTTTCAACTGGGGAGGAGAAGTTCCTCCCATATCCCAGGGCGGATCGCCCGTCAACTCTTTCTCGCATGGGGATGACGGAGCCTATGACTCGCATGGGGATGACGGAGCCAATTATGGATAACGATTTTGCGCATCAGATTGGCCGGGGGGTGGCCGTGCCAATCCCTCGGCAGGGTTTTTAGTCTCGCAATTCCTCGAAGTGAAGGCACCAGCCGCCCCATTCATTTGTCTTTTAAGGCTTTGTCAATCCCTGTCTGGATGATCCCATGACAGCAGACTCCCAGGGGGTTTTTCTCTTTGCAGCTGGAGTCTTTCATGGCGCCGGTCAGACGAATCACATCCCTGACCGTCCTGGCCCCCTGATGGAGGACGGCTGCTGACACCTCCTCCTCCGTCACCTGGCTGCAATAGCAGGCATATTTGGGGTGGGCATCCGTCTTAAACCAAATCGGCACGGTTACTTGGTCCTTCATGAATTTGATCCCCTTCGCCAGACTGTAATAGACCACCGGACAGTCTTCATCCAGGCAGATCCGATATTGGTCTGCTTCCACCTGCATCCGTTGGGCAGCTGTCACCAGATGCTCCACAGTATATCCCTCAACTGCCTGCCCGACATTCCCGCATACCGGACAGGTCGTGGGTTTACCCACCAAATCCTCCGAATTGATTTTGGTATCCATTCCTTTTTCATTTAGCATGTCAAAGCCCCCTTCGCTGCTTTCTCCCTGATCTCTTGACCATTTCGCTTTTATTCATAAGTTTAAACTAATCCAACCCAATGCTCAAGGAAAGGCCGTTCCCGGCCTTTCCCATTTGGCAGTTAACTGCTCTTTTTCCCCGGGAATAATTCCCTGAACCGTTTCACGGAATATTTCCAGGAATCCCCCAGCCACTTCCGGAGGGCTTGCAGCCCCTGCTGTTTTCTAAGTACCAGCTTGACGATCACCAGGCTCAGGAGCAATCCAACTCCTGCCAGGAGAAAAATCATCGCCAGGGGATTTTCTTCATACATGGCCTTGGCAAACAGCTGGATCGTGGCTCCATACCGGGACAAATAGTTACTGGCAGGCGAGGGCAGTTCCACAATGGTGTCTGGAATGATTTCCCCCAGGCTGGAAATCAGATAGTGGTAATAGCTGGTGGTGGTCAACAGTTCAGCTCCGGCTCCCCCGGTGATCAAATAGCGGACCCCATCCCTGGTATATTCTAAGTAACTGTGGATGTGGGAGAGGTATACCGTGTCCACTCCATAGGCAGTCATGAGCCGTTCAAACCGGTCCGCTTCCAGGGGATCCTGGAACCCATGGTACATACTCTTGCTCTCACTGTAGTTGTTTAATTTCTGCTCCAGCCAATTGTCGTCGGTTTTCACCTCGCTCATATAATTGGGGATCTCATTGGTGGTGACTCCGCCTCTGGGGTCGTGGGGCGGGATATGGGTAGTGACAAAAATCCGTTTCCCCGCGGCTTTTTTCAGATCCTTCTCCAGCCAGATATATTGTTCCTCAGTGATCGCCTGCTTTTGTGCCCAGCCTGGGGCTGAATCCAAAAACACAAAATGGCTGTCGGCAAAATCAAAGGAATAATAAACCGGACCATACAGCTTGGTATAGCTGGTGCGGCCGTTGCCGCGAATATCGTGATTGCCCGGAGCAGTCAACAGAGTGGTCCCGAGCTTCGACACGGTTTGGTCGAACAAGCGGTACTGGTTGGGTTTTCCGCTGAACACCAAGTCACCGTTGTCGATGACAAACACCGGCGCGGCGGCGTTGACTTGCTGGATGATCTGTCCGAAGGTATCATAGCCGTCCCGGTTATCCCCCAGGATGATGTATTTGTCCCTTCCGGCTGGATCCGTTGCCGTGGGTTTTACCGGATTGATGGTGATGGTCTTCCCTATATCCACCGGGACATTGATCTTTAACGTATTAACTGTAGTTTTCGACATCTCCAGTTTACTGTCCGTGGTGCTCTCCGCATAAAAATCCGGGTTGATGTTTTCCAGCAGTAAAGTCACTGTTCCGGCCGCTGTCCCTTGCACTGTAACATTCGGCAAAGGCGACAGAGCCCGGATGACCAGGCTGTCATGGCCGGTTTTGTCCTTTTGGATGCCTTTGATAAACCCTCCGTAAACCGTGACCCGGGCTTGGTCAAAGGGATAGGTGGACGAGGCGTCAACGGGATCAAACTGGAGGGGTACCCCGTTAAAATCCCGGCTGATGTTATAGCTGTGCTGGCTGTTGTAGACAAAGGCGCCGATCCCTGCCAGGAGGCAGAGGAACCCTATCCCAATGGCCAGATCGATCAGTTTTTTAACTTTCATCCTTGATCACCCTTTCAATTTTTCTTCGCCCGTATTCCTAGTTTTATTATAACTCTGATTTACCCATAGCAATGGCCGCAGCTTGATTTGGGCAGGAAAACCCGATGAAAAATAAAGCTCACAAAAACTGAGATGTTAATTTTTATGATTATTGTAAATATTCTGAATATTAAGAGTATACTTAAGTTAGAAAGATATCACAGAGCGATTGGAGTGGTTGTACGATCCAGTTAAAGACTCAATTTCTCAATACTTGCATCCAGCCAACTCAGTTGGTTTTAAGGGAGATTTTATTATGGCAGATATCAAGGGAAAAATACATACTTTAAAAGACAAAGTAGTTGGCGAAGTCAAGGAAGTCGTTGGCAAAGTAACGGACAATGATGAGCTGGAACTGAAAGGCAAGATCCAATCCTCCGGTGCGGATATCAGGAAAAAAGCCGATGATGTCAAGGATGACATAGCCGATAAGCTGAATGATTTGACGGATAAAAAATAATCACCTCCCTACCGAATGTCGTATGACTAGCTCCTGGAGCGGGCAAAAAGATTGGTTGCAGGCTCCTATTAATGAAAGGTGATCAATATGTTGTGGACGATCGTTGTTGTACTGTTAGTTTTATGGGCTCTTGGTTTAGTCTCTTCCATCGGTGGATCCGTGATCCATGTATTGCTGGTGGTGGCCTTGATCCTGATCATTATAAATTTGGCCAAAGGGAAAAAAATAATCTAACTTAATTAAGTGACTTTCCAGAGATCCATAGCAAAAGACCGTAAGGTTTGCTGTGATCTTCTGATTTGAGAGGAGTGAATTCTATGGGCGGCGGTTTGGGACTGTTAGGAACAGTTTTAGTTGTATTGTTAGTCCTGTATCTTTTGAAAATAATCTAGCATTCTACCCCTGGTTTCAACCCGGTTCTCTTAGAATGTTCTAGACGATTGATCTCTTGACCAGATGGATTGGAAACGGGGCAAAGATGCTTTGATAGGCACCCCAAAAAACCAATCCCCCAGGTTCAATCGAATAAAGGATCGGCCCCCCTTGATTTATGGGGGGCTTGTTTGTTTCAGAAAATTATTTCCGAATGCCTCAATGTGATTTCATCAACAGAAATTCCCGTACATTGACGTGTTTAATCCCATTTCCGCCTCGATCGATTTCATCCATAGAAACAACATACTTGGGGAAATTATCCGGAATGCTTTCTAGTCCCGAGAACGCTCTGTCCACCGTTTCTTCTGCAGCCAGCCAATATGCTGCTTGTACGTAAATCTTGTCTTTGGCGGAGGCGGCAATAAAATCAATTTCCAGGTGATTCAACTTGCCGATCGTCACATCATAAGCTCACCGCAAAAGTTCCATATAGACAATGTTCTCCAGGGTCTGATTGATATCCTGTAAATTATTTCCATAAATCGCTTCCCGGATGCCATGATCAGCAAAATAAATCTTTTCCTTAAAACTGCAGCAGCCATCTGCCAATGATATCCTCACGAGATACCATATGCAAAAAACCAGCCGACTTACAATAATCCATATAGTGATAAATGGCTTCTCCAGAGGCCCCTTCGCATCTATATCGAAACCTCAACAAATAAAACGTATCCGTTTTCGTTATATCGAAATCTATATTCATTTTAACCAATAGAATTGTCTGTATCGAATTCTATTAAATTAGTGTATAAAACTGCCTTTTTGGCTCTGTTTCCATCCATTACCCTGCCCAGAAAAAAGAGAAGGGGGTTCCCCTCCATAAAATGATTTTAAGAACTGGGAAGATGAAATGCTACCAGCTCAGCGAAACCCAATATCCTAGAGTGGTAATCTCCACCAGCAGAAAGCTGTGAAATATCATCACTCCACAGCCCGTCGTTTATTTGTATTGCTTTGATTACCTTGTTTTGATTACTTTGACCCTGGCCATCTCCACCTTAAGGTTGATCTTTGTTCTGATCCCTGGGTAGATTTTTCATTGATCGCCCGCTGTCTTCGGCCATCTTGGGAAAATGCGGGTAAAATCCCTCTAGGTGGCAGCCCTGGGAGGGATTTTCGGTAACAACTGCGTTGCCCCATACTGTTTTTCCATTTACCCATTCAGCTTGAGGCCCTTGATCAGGGGGTCCCATAAATGCCGCTCGAAGAAGGAGACAAAGGGCCGCCACTAAATACCCCCACCATCGAGCCGATGATGAGCACCCCGCCGACCTTACCAAACCAAAACGAGGCGTTCCGCTGTTTATTTCTGTATTTTCTAAAGACGAAGCGTGATTTCAGTCTTGGGTAAGCGGACCTCCCGCCCATTTATTTTTTGAAATTCAAGAAGGCGATATTTGTATTCCTCCACCTCAATGTACCCTCCGGCTAATAATTGGTCTAAAATCCCCAATGTTTCAATACAAGCAACCTGTTCCTCATTTGCAGCATTTCTTAGAGCACGATCTCCTGGTAATAATGTAATGGTTTGGTTTTTCGCAATCGCCAACGCGATCCGGTCATAAATAGACAGCTTTGGGTATTGTGGCCCGTAGCTGTCCGCAAGCGTAAATTCCTCAATCGTTAACTCAACGCTTACCAACCCGGATCGAATCAGTTCCTCGCCAAGGCCGGCAGGTGATAGGAGTTCATCCTTGATCGCATCGTTATTCATAATATAAGTGTAAGGCAGACGAAATGGCAAATCTGTTTTTAAAATCAGGTAAAAATCGATCCAACCATTGGTGTCGCTGCTGATATACACCTTTACGTCTCCACTTGGAAAACGCGGCGGTTTAGAGCCAGTGCCGCGCTGTCATAGAGCCACCCGCGCGCTAATCTAGAGCCACTCGACGCGCCGTCGAAGAGCCATTCCTGTAAGATGTGATTTACTCTTTACGACAAATCACATTCCATCTGACTGACTTCTTGTGGAGGAACTGATGGCTGCTAACGAGAAAAGTGTTTAGGAGGTCATACAAGCAGTATGAGAATTGCAGCCCTCTCATAATTGATGAGTGGCCCCATCAGTAGGGAGTGATGCAAGCTGCTACTCTCAGTGGTAGACTGCCGTTGTAGACAATACCCAACAATCATAGCTTCCTACCTCTAGCCAACTGAATGGGTTCAAATACCCATCGCATTAGCAGCAGAAGACATCATTTATAGGTCAAGTGGCAAGGCTAATAAAATACAATCCAGAGTATGAAGTCAATGAGATCGAAATAGAAGTTCTTGGACACCCCTTTGGGGTGGCTCTCTTGTTGCGCGCCAGTGGCTCTAAAATGCGCGCGTTGCTGGCTCCGAAACTGCGCTTAGGTGGCTCCCAAAAAACGCTGTACGCATTCTATCGAAGGACTATAGGCCGCCTCAATTGATGATATTAATGATTTGATTTTTCACTGTGCTGCTGACGGCAAGTTCTCCGCCGGTAATGGTAATATTTTTTATGGTGGAACTACCTAAATAGTTACTCATGACAACTGGCAAGGAATCTTTTTCAACCAG
>CAZOTM010000073.1:0-9424 GCA_964582675.1 uncultured Clostridiaceae bacterium | reverse complement strand
TTTGATAAAGCATTGTTTTGATAAAGCGTTGTTTTGATGAGGCAGCCAAATCTGAAAACTCTTTATTGAATCTTTACAAATTTGTGTGACAATATTAAACTGTGGGAAATATTATGGATTTTTAATGTTTTTCATTTAAAATCAATGGAACGATAATATCGCACAATAAATCAAAGGGTCAATCAGACACACGAGGAGACTAGGATGATAGAATTCAGAAACGTGACAAAGGAGTATAAGAACATAATCGCTCTTAAAAATTTCAGTGTCACTATTGAGGATGGAGAATTTGTTTTCCTGATCGGTGCTTCCGGTGCAGGAAAATCAACCTTCATACGACTGATGCTGCGGGAGCTTTTGCCCAACAGCGGGCAGATGTTTGTCAACAACCGCAATCTGAACGAGATGAGGAATTCTGAAGTGCCACAGTACAGGCGGAAAATCGGCATGGTGTTCCAGGACTTCAAGCTCATTCCGACCCAGAACGTTTACGAGAATGTAGCCTTTGCCATGAGAGTGACCAATGCCAAACAAAAAGACATCAAGGTCAGAGTGCCTGAGGTATTGAATATGGTGGGGATCGGCGACAAAGCCAAATCCTTCCCCAATGAGCTGTCCGGCGGAGAGCAGCAGAGGGTTTCCATCGCCCGGGCCCTGGTCAACAAGCCATTGATCCTGATCGCGGATGAACCCACCGGAAACCTGGATCCTAAGACCTCCTGGGGGATCATGGAGATCCTGGACAATATCAACAAGCGGGGGACGACGGTGATCATGGCGACCCATGGCGCAGAAATCGTCAACACCATGAAGAAACGGGTGGTCGAGCTCAATCATGGCATCCTGGTCAGAGACGAAGCCAAAGGAAGGTATACCGCAAATGAGTAATTTTTTTCGTGCATTCGGTGATGCCTTTAAATCGCTGAAAAGAAATTTTTCAGTCACTATAGCCTCCATTGCCACTGTCTTTGCCACCATTCTGATATTCGGCGTCTTCCTGATGCTGGCTTTAACCGTCAACAGTCTGGTGAAAAATGTGGAAGAGCAGATCCAGGTCAGGATCTATATGGTTGAGAACTTCACCCAGACGCAAAAAACCAACCTGGAGAAGAAAATCTCCAACCAGGTGGGCATCAAAGAGATCATATTCGAAACCAGACAGGAAGCCTTTAAAAATGCCCAGGAAAGCCTCGGCAGTGAATTCAATTATCTCCAGGGCTTTGACCCGGTCAACAAGAACCCTTTCCCGGATTCCTTTATTGTAAGTCTTGACAAGCCGGAATATATCGACAAATTTATTGAAGCGGTGGGAAAAGAGCCTGGTGTGGAAAGCATCGGCAACGATTCGGATACGGTCAATAAAATCATCAACTGGGGCAAAACCATTCGGACGGTGGGGTTCATAATCTTCGGAGTCCTTGTCCTGGTGTCACTGTTCCTCATCGGCAACACCATCAAACTGGCGGTATTTGGCCGGAGACGGGAGATCGAGATCATGAAATTCGTCGGTGCGACCAACTGGTATATCCGGTGGCCCTTCATCATTGAGGGCATAATGATCGGACTGGCCGGAGCCCTCCTGGCAGTGGGCGCCCTTTATGTCGGTTACCGCTATGCCTACGTCCAGGCCCACATCGCCATTCCGTTCATCACATTGCCGGATCCCTCGGTCATTAAGTACTGGCTCAGCTGGGAGTTTGCAGTGGCGGGAATCATCATCGGAGCCGCCGGGTCCTTCCTCTCCATCAGAAAGCATCTTAAAGTATAGATCAACCCAAAAGGGGTGTTATCCATCGATAATCCAAACAACTACTACTATGATCCGGCCAGTTCCCCCAGACGGAGGCCTTCCCGCATCCTGCCGGCAGTGATCGCCCTGGCGATCTTCCTGGGCGGGGGGATCGGCGGCTACTTCTTGGGCAAAACCGGAGCAGGGACTGGGTATATACCCTTCGAACCAGGCAGCGGGCAATCCGCCGGGAATATCCCGGCCGGTTCCTCCAGTGCCGACTGGAACAAGCTTAATACCATCAAACAGTCGATTTATGAATTGTATGACGGACCCATTGAAGAGTCCAAGCTGTTGGAAGGGGCCGTCAAAGGCATGGTGGGCGCCCTGGAAGACCCATACTCCCAGTTTTACAGCCAGAAGGATTTTGCCGCCTTGAACGAACAAGGCAGCGGCAAGTTCATCGGTGTGGGGATCCAGGTCGGAACCAAGGACGGCAGCATCATCGTCATTGCTCCCATCGACGGCGGGCCGGCCAAGGAAGCCGGAATCCAGTCCGGGGACATCATTTATATGGTGGATGACAAGATCTATGCCGATAAGGATATCGATGCCGCCGTGACCTACATGCGGGGCGAAGCCGGCAAGCCGGTGACCATAACCGTCAAGCGGGGCACCGAAGAGCTGGCCTTTACCATTATCCGCCGGGAAATCACCGTGGCACCCATCAAGTCGGAGATCCTCCCGGATAATATGGGGCTGATTACCCTCACCCAGTTTACCAAAGACAGCGACCAGCTGTTTGTTAACGCCCTGGATGATTTGAAAGCTCAGGGCGCCAGGGGTTATATCATCGACCTGAGGGGGAATCCCGGCGGATATTTGGACGAATCCATCAATATCGCCTCGAATTTCATTGAACGGGGCAAAGTCGTGGTCTCCACCATCGATAAACACGGGAAGAAAATCGAAGACGTCTCCAAGGGCGGGAACTATATCGGTGTACCCCTGGTGGTTCTCATCGACGAGGGCTCCGCTTCGGCCTCCGAGGTTGTGGCCGGTGCATTGAGAGACTACAATGCCGCCGAACTGGTGGGCGTAAAATCCTTTGGCAAAGGGATCGTCCAGCAGGTCATGGAGCTGCCGGGGGGAGAAGGCTTAAAGCTCACCGTGGCAGCCTACTATTCACCCAACGGGACCAATATCCATAAAATCGGGATCGAACCTGATATCGCGGTGGAGCTCCCGGAGGATCTGACCGGGGCAAATTATACCAGGGAACTGGATACTCAGCTGCAAACCGCCATCGCGGAGCTGTCCAAGCGAATGGCCCAGTAGGTTAACCCAGGCGAACCCTTTGGAAACCTGCTAGAACCAGAGGAAACTCGAGGCAACTATTAAATTTAATAAATAGGCAGAGCTGTTCTAAAACCAAGGTTTCGAACAGCTCTGCCTATTTCCCATTGATAATGGGTTTGGGGGTGTGGTACAAATGTTTGCTCTTTGGACACAAATTCTTAATGTCCCTTTCTCGTCAGTCCGGTAGAATAGATAGGTTATAATGCGTATAATAGAACGTGTGTTTAGCATGCGTTTGGTTTGCGTTTATTTTTGTTGATACATTTTTACTCGTTTTGTTAAGACATTTTTGTTAAGACATTTTTGTTGAGACAAATATTTTGATACAATTGTTGATGTTTATCTATCCTTGGGAGGTGTTCGATTTTGGACGGCAGCTTTAAACTGGTTTCAAATTTCCAACCAACCGGCGATCAGCCGGAGGCGATCAATCGGATCGTGGACTCCATCAACGCCGGCAACCGCTTCCAGACCCTTTTAGGGGTGACGGGCTCCGGCAAGACCTTCACCATGGCCAATGTCATTCAGCGGGTCCAGCGGCCGACATTGGTGCTGGCCCACAATAAAACCCTGGCCGCTCAGCTCTGCTCAGAATTCCGTGAATTTTTTCCGGACTCCGCAGTGGAATACTTTGTTTCCTATTATGATTATTTTCAGCCGGAGGCCTATGTGGCGGCCACGGATACCTTCATCGAAAAAGACTCCAGCATCAACGATGAGATCGAAAAACTGCGCCACTCGGCTACCACCTCCCTGTTTGAGCGGCGGGATGTCATCATCGTGGCATCGGTCTCCTGCATTTACGGCCTGGGTAATCCCGATGAATACCGGAATATGTCCTTATCCCTAAGACCGGGGATGGTCAAGGACCGGGATGAGATCATCCGCAAGCTCGTTGAGATGCAGTTTGAGCGGAATGACATCGATTTTTCCACCTCCACCTTCCGGGTGAGAGGGGATGTGTTGGATATCGTGCCGCCCTATACCAGCGTCAAGGCCGTCCGCATCGAGTTTTTCGGGGATGAGATCGAACGGATCCGGGAGTTTGACATCTTGACCGGGGAGATCTTGAATGACCTGTCCCACGTCTTCCTCCGCCCGGCCTCCCACTTTGCCACTTCCAGGGAGAAGCTCCAGCCGGCCCTCCTGCAAATCGAGCGGGAGTTGGATGAGCGGCTGAAGGAACTGATGCAGGAGGATAAGATTTTAGAGGCCCAGCGGCTGAAACAGCGGACTCATTTCGATCTGGAAATGATCCGGGAAATGGGTTACTGCTCCGGCATCGAGAATTACTCCCGGATTCTGGACGGCAGAGCCCCCGGTACGCCGCCCCATACTTTGATCGATTATTTCCCCGAGGACTTCATGCTGTTTGTGGACGAGTCCCATGTCACCCTGCCCCAGGTCCGGGCGATGCAGGCCGGCGATAAATCCCGGAAGAAGTCCCTGGTGGACTATGGCTTTCGGATCCCCGCCGCCTATGACAACCGGCCGCTGACCTATCAGGAATTCTACGACAAGATCAACCAGTGCCTGTTTGTGTCGGCCACCCCGGCACCCTATGAAAAGGACCTGTCCACGGTCATTGCCGAGCAGGTCATCCGGCCAACGGGTCTCCTGGATCCCGAGGTCATCATCAAGCCCGTCAAGGGCCAGATGGACGACCTGTTCTCGGAGATCAATCAGACCGTGGGTAAGGGGTTCCGGGTTCTGGTGACCACCCTGACCAAGCGGATGGCGGAGGATCTGACGAAATATTTCAAGGAGCTGGGCCTGAAAGTTACCTATATGCACTCGGATACGGATACCATGGAACGGATGCGCATCATCCGGGACCTCAGGACCGGTGAGATCGATGTCCTCATCGGCATCAACTTGCTAAGAGAGGGCCTGGATATACCGGAAGTGGCGCTGGTGGCCATTCTGGATGCGGACAAGGAAGGCTTTTTAAGGTCGGAGACCTCCCTGATCCAGACCATCGGCCGGGCGGCCCGAAACAGTGAGGCGAAAGTCATCATGTATGCGGATAATCTGACTGGCTCCATGGAACGGGCCATCAAGGAAACCTACCGGCGCCGCACCATCCAGTCAGAATATAACAGAGCCCATGGGATCGTACCCACGACGATCATCAAGGGCATCCATGAGGTCATTGAGATCACGAAAACGGCGGAGATCGCCGAAGAGTTCAAATCCATGGACGAGGCGGTGAAATACAGTGAAAAGAGCCTGGCCCAAAATATTGCCAGCCTGGAGGAACAAATGAAAAAGGCCTCCAAGGAGCTGATGTTTGAACAGGCGGCCTATTTTCGGGATGAACTGTTCAAGATGAAAAAAGAGCTGTCGCGGATAAAGGGAGAAAAAAAGACATTATGAAGAATAAAATCATCATCAAGGGGGCCAAGGTCAATAATCTGAAGAACATCGACCTGGAGATCCCCAGAGACAAACTGACGGTGTTCACCGGTCTGTCCGGCTCCGGTAAAACCTCCCTGGCCTTTGATACGCTTTACGCCGAGGGGCAGCGCCGCTATGTGGAATCCCTGTCGGCTTACGCCCGGCAGTTTTTAGGTCAGATGAACAAGCCCGATGTGGTGTCCATTGAAGGGCTGTCACCGGCGATTTCCATCGACCAGAAGACCACCTCCAAGAACCCCCGGTCCACGGTGGGGACGGTAACGGAAATCTATGACTACTTAAGGCTTCTCTACGCCAGGATCGGCGTTCCCCACTGCCCGGTCTGCGGCCGGGAGATCCAGCGGCAGAGCGTTGACCAGATGACGGATAAGATCATGGCGCTGCCGGAGCGGACCAAACTCCAGATCCTGGCCCCGGTGATCCGGGGACGGAAGGGCGAGCACGAAAAGGTCCTGGAAAGCATCAAGAAAAACGGCTTCGTCCGAGCCAGGATCGATGGGGAGGTTTATGATCTTTCCGAGGAAGACATCAAGCTGGAAAAGAACAATAAGCACACCATCGAAGCCATCATTGACCGGCTGATTGTCAAATCCGGGATTGAGAGCCGATTGACCAGTTCCCTGGAGCAGGCTTTAAAAATGGGGGAAGGCACGGTCCTGGTCCCCATTGAAGGCGGCGAGGAACTGATCTTTTCGGAAAAGTACGCCTGTCCCGAGCATCAGATCGGAATTTCGGAAATGGAACCGCGGACCTTTTCCTTCAACTCCCCCTGGGGCAAATGCAATGAGTGCGATGGTTTGGGGACCCTCATGGAGATCGATGAGGACCTGGTCCTACCCGACCGCTCCAAAAGCGTGGCCGGCGGGGTATTCGCTTCCTGGGGAGCGGGCCGTCTGAAGGAAGACTCCTGGACATTCGGAATCCTCAACGCCTTGACCAAGAAATACAAATTCGATTTGAATACCCCGTTCCAGGATCTCCCCCAAAAGATCCAGGATATTCTCCTCTATGGCACTAAGGGAGAAAAGCTCAAGGTGACCTATACGAAAAACTATTCCACCGGGGTCTACAGCCATGCCTATGAAGGTGAGATCAACAATCTGCGGCGGCGCTATATGGAGACCGGCTCCAGCTGGTCAAAAGCCGACATCGAACAGTTCATGAGCGATAACCCCTGCCCCAAGTGCCACGGTCGGCGCCTGAACGACGAGGCTTTGGCGGTGACGGTGGGGGGCAAAAACATCCACGAATTCACCAGCCTGTCCATCAGCGACGAACTGGAATTTGTGAACGGCCTGGAGCTCAGCCGGAATCAGGGGATCATCGGCGAGCAGATCCTGGAGGAGATCAAAGCTCGGCTGACCTTCCTCACCAATGTGGGGCTGGACTACCTGAACCTGTCCCGGAACGCAGGCACCTTATCCGGCGGCGAAGCCCAGCGGATCCGCCTGGCCACCCAGATCGGCTCGGCTCTGGTGGGGGTTTTGTATATCCTGGATGAACCCTCCATCGGTCTTCATCAAAGGGACAACGGGAAATTGATCGGCACCCTGAAAAGCCTCCGCGACCTGGGCAATACCCTGATCGTGGTGGAGCATGACGAAGACACCATGCGGGAAGCCGACTATATCGTCGACATCGGCCCGGGGGCGGGGGAACACGGCGGCGAGGTCATTGCGGCGGGCACCCTCAAGGAGATCATGAAGGTCAAACGATCCATCACTGCCCAATATCTCAACGGGAGGAAGCGGATCGAAGTCCCCATGACGAGGCGGCCGGGCAACGGCCTGAAGATCCGAGTGGAGGGGGCGGCGGCCAACAACCTGAAATCCCTGGATGTGGACTTTCCCCTGGGGGAGCTGATTTTAGTCACCGGCGTTTCCGGTTCCGGCAAATCCACCCTGGTCAATGAAGTGCTCTACAAAGCCTTGAACAAGTCGGTGAACAAAGCCAGGGTGCTCCCGGGCAAACATAAGGCGGTCATCGGCGCGGAGTATATCGATAAAATCATCGACATCGATCAAAGCCCCATCGGCCGGACCCCCCGATCCAATCCGGCCACCTATACCGGCGTCTTTGACATGATCCGGGAGCTCTATGCCTCTCTGCCCGAAGCCAAGGCCAGGGGCTACAAGCTGGGGCGGTTCTCCTTCAACACCAAGGGCGGCCGCTGTGAAGCCTGTGCCGGCGACGGCATCATCAAGATTGAAATGCAGTTTTTATCCGATGTCTTTGTACCCTGTGAAGTCTGCCAGGGCAAACGCTACAACCGGGAGACCCTGGAAGTCCGCTATAAGAACAAGAACATCTTTGAAGTGCTGGATATGACGGTGGAGGAGGCCTATGGGTTCTTCGAGAATGTGCCCAGGATCCACCGCAAACTGAAAACCCTGGTGGAGGTGGGGATCGGCTACATCAAGCTTGGCCAGCCATCCACCCTCCTATCCGGCGGCGAAGCCCAGCGGGTCAAGCTGGCTTATGAGCTGAGCAAAATCAGCACGGGCAAGACCCTCTACATTTTGGACGAGCCCACCACGGGTCTCCATGTGGATGATGTCTCCCGGCTCATCAAGATCCTCCAGATGCTGGTGGATGCCGGCAACACCGTAGTGGTCATCGAACACAATCTGGACGTCATCAAGTGCAGCGACTATATCATCGATTTGGGTCCGGAAGGCGGCGATAAGGGCGGAACCATTGTTGCCACCGGAACACCGGAAGAGGTGGCTGCCATGGAGCGCTCCTACACCGGACAGTACCTTAAGCCCGTCTTAACCGCCGGGCAGAAACCCCTCCCTGGCAGCCCGGGAGGAAGACCGGAAGGCAGACCGGAAGGCAGACCGGATGGAGAGGAAGGCAGACCGGATGGAGAGCTTCCCGCTCCCAAAGCCGCCAGAAAACCCCGGGGGAAGAAAACCCCGGCAGCCGAATAGACCGGGCTTCAACCGAACAAAAAATGACAACAAAGAACTATCCTGGAATTTTCAACCCGGGATAGTTCTTTTGTTGTTTGGAGCTCCATAGCAAATGGGGCCAGGACGCCTCCTCGGAAAGGGAGACACCCATTTTCCAAATGTTGGCTGGATGATGGGCTTTGAAACCGGATCGGGGTCAAAACAAAAATAATCCCATATAAAGCATATAAAAATCCCATTTTAAGGAAAACTTAAAGTGACTTGGGTAAAGTGATATAATAAGAATATTGTATAAAGGAGGCAGCTATGGATATCAATAGAATAATTGCCGGAATCTTCACCATGATTTTTATAATCACCATATATTATTTCATTTTAAAGGCCTTAAAGCTGATGAAGGATGATATGAACCAGAAGCAGGTTAAGCCCAATGGCAAAAAAACTCCCCGCTGGGGTTTGCTGGTGGTGGAAAACCAGGCCAATTTCAATTTGCGCAAGGGAACCGTCATTCCCTTGCAAGACGGAATGACGGTGGGCAGAAAAGCCGAGAATACGGTGATCCTGGAAGATCCCTACATATCCTTCTACCATCTGCGGTTTTTTCTCAAGGATGGCCGATATGTCATTGAGGATATGAAATCCACCAACGGGACCCGGCTGAACAATGACCGGCTGGAGCAAAAGACCTATCTGAAGGTCAACGACATCATTACCTTGGGTTCCACCAAGTTTAAAGTAGTCAATTAGGAGGAGAGAATGGCAATTAAGGAGAAAAGTCTGAAAGGACCGGTCTATCTGCTGACCATGGCATTATTTTTAAATATTGCCATCGCCGCCAAACCATTCGATCCGGGCGCCCTGATCATCGGGCTGGTGCTATGCGTATTGATCGGTTATGCCCACTTTGTGGTGGGGAAATTTTTTAGCATGGGGGATAAGTACATCGTTTCCTTTGCCAGCATACTGCCCGTAATTGGAGTGGCGATGCTCTATCGGATCAACT
>CAZOTM010000072.1:0-9543 GCA_964582675.1 uncultured Clostridiaceae bacterium | reverse complement strand
ACTAACAAAACAGGGGGTAATAAAATGTATAACCAAGAAATGATCAAGCTGGGCACACAGCGCTCGGTGATCCGGGAACTTTTTGAATTCGGCAATGAACGTGCAAAAGTTGTGGGCCGGGAGAACATCCTGGATTTTTCCATGGGCAATCCCAATGTACCGGCACCCGCCCAGGTCCAGGCCACGATCCTGGATATCGTTACGAACCTGGACCCGGTCAGCTACCACTCCTATACTTCCTCTCCAGGCTTGAATTCAGTCCGGAAAGCCATCGCCGACAATCTCAACAAAAGATTCCAAACCAATTTTACGGACCGGAATCTCTTCCTGACCTGCGGAGCGGCTGCTTCCCTGAACATTACCCTGAAAGCCCTCACAGAGGATGCCCAGAGTGAAATCATCGCCATTGCCCCGTTCTTCCCGGAATACCGGTTCTTCACAGAAGCCCAGGGGGCTAAATTCGTCGTCCTGGAAGCGGACCTAAAAACCTTCCAAATCGATTTCGCCAAGCTGGAAGGCTTGCTGAATGAAAATACCAAAGGGATCATCGTCAACTCCCCGAATAATCCTTCCGGTGTGGTCTATTCCGAGGCAACCATCCAACAACTGGCAGCCCTGTTGAATAAAAAGTCTGCCCAGTATGGCCATCCCATCTTCATAATCTCTGATGAGCCCTATCGGGAATTGGTTTACGGCGACATCCAGGTCCCCTTTGTTACCAAATATTATCAAAACACGGTGGTTAATTATTCCTGGTCCAAGTCCCTGTCACTGCCAGGCGAACGGATCGGCTATATCCTGATCCCCTCCGAGGTGGAAGCCTTCGACAGCCTCTACGCAGCGGTCTCCGGTGCCGCCAGGATCCTGGGCTTTGTCTGCGCCCCGTCCCTTTTCCAGAAAGTCATTGAACGGTGTGTCGACGTCATGCCTGACCTGACGGTCTATGAGAAGAACCGGAATATTCTCTATGATCATCTGACTGCCATGGGCTATAAGATGGCTAAACCGGATGGTGCTTTCTACGCCTTCATTGAAGCTCCCGACCAGGACTCGGTGAAATTCAGTGAACTGGCCAAGGAAAAAAACATGCTCATCGTCCCCGGGGCTGGTTTTGGAACCCCTTCCTATGTCAGGCTGTCCTACTGTGTGGATACTCCCACCGTTGAAAAAAGCCTTCCGATTTTCCAGGCTATCATGGATGAAAACTATAAATAACTCCCAGGCAAATTGAACCCTGCCATCGGATGACAACCCTGTCGTCCGATGGCAGGGTTTGTTGCAGACTCGAAGCATCCACAGTGAAAGGTAAGAAGTCGGCCTGGTTAAGCGGCCGGATCCCGGGATAAATTCAGAAAGAGGCAAAGGAAGAGAGCGAGAACGGCGCTCGGGCTGCATGGTCCGGGTGCCGTTCTCGCTCTGTCGTAAAATCAGTCTCCATGTAAGGAAGGCATGACCTAAGCCATGCCCCCTAATCGAGCTTTTCTATTTCGCAAATTTCCCTTTTAATTCCTCTGGTTGGAATAGCTGCCAATATCAGACAATAGCTGCCAATATCTGCCAATATCTGCCAATACGTTATAATATCAGACAATTCCAAAGAAAGGGTCCTTATTTGGAATAATGCTTTTCTCTGAGTTCCTTGATCAGATCGTTATATCTTTCCATCTGTTTTTCCTGGGAAATCGCCTCTCTGATCTGGTCCCGGACTTCGTCCAAAGTCTGGATCGCTGCGTTCTGCCTGTCATAGACACTGATCAGGTGGTAGCCGAACTGAGTCTCGACTGGCTCTGACAGGGTATTCAATTCAATGGCGAATGCGACCTCTTCAAATTCCGGAACCATCATGCCGCGGCCGAAGCTGCCCAAGTCTCCGCCGGCTTCCTTGGAAGGGCATGAGGAATACGTCAGGGCTGCCTCTTCAAAGGTGGTTTCGCCATCGATGATCTGCTGTCTGATCGTCACGGCCAGATCTTCCGTGTCTACCAGGATATGCCTGGCGCCGACAGCTTCCGGTCCATTGAAGGCTTCGGGATTGCTGTTGTATTTTTCAGTGATGTCCTCTTCCGTAACTTTAACATCCTTCATCACCCGGTTCATGGTGGCATTGAAGCGGATATCCTTCTCGGCCTGCTCCAGCTGGGTCTTGTAGAAATCATCATTTTGAACGTTGATTTCCAAACCGTAAGCATTGATCAGTTCAACGTTGATGATCTGATCCAACAGCTGCGCCCTGCCAAATTCGCTTTCAAAATAGCTGCGCTTGTCCGGGGGGAATTTAGCGATGGTGCTGTTAACAATATCCTCTGTGATTTCCACTCCATTGACAGTGGCCAATATCTTCTTATTATTTTCCAATTTTATAGTCTCCTTAAAAAATTAATCAAATATCATTGTAACATAGATACAAATTCAATACCTCAAAAAAATCCGGATTCTTGCCTGTCAATGTTTACAGTTTTGCTATAAACTGTAATCATAAGGCCAATAATCTAAATAAACAAGGAGGTGAGGTATCGTCCTCTCCAGGAGGATGATGCCGCTGCTATGGATAAGCCCATCATTGAAGGAACCAAGGCCCCTGACTTCACCTTGCCGGGATCCGACAAAAAGAATCACAGTCTGTCTGACTACCTGGGAAAAACCGTGATCCTCTACTTTTACCCCAAGGACGATACCCCAGGCTGCACCATCGAAGCCAAGGGCTTTGGTGAAAATCACGAGAAAATTTCCGGACACAATGCGGTGGTGTTGGGTGTGAGCCGGGATTCCCTGGCCAGCCATGATAAATTCATCGATAAGTTCTCCCTCCCCTTTGTTCTCCTGTCCGATTCAGACGAAGCAGTCTGCAAGCTTTACGGCGTGTTAAAGGAAAAGAATATGTTTGGCAAAATCGGAGTAGGGATCGAGCGGACGACCTTCATCATTGACCAGGCCGGTCAGGTGATCAAAATCTACCAAAAACCCAAAACCGAAGGCCATGCCGAGGAAGTGCTGGCATTCATTGAAGCCTTGGGCAGTAAATAATCCGGTTGGACCAATCAGCCAGCTAGCTGGCGGTTGATCCCCAGCCATATTTCCTAAACGGCTGGCATTGGCCACCAGTATAATAACCCCGCCTGAAAAAATCAGGCGGGGTTATTATACTGGTGGCTTCACTCGGAATCGAACCAAGGACACGAGGATTTTCAATCCTCTGCTCTACCGACTGAGCTATGAAGCCGTATTTGATTGACTTTTTATATAATACAATAAGGAGTGGGGGTTCGTCAAACATTTTCGCTCCGCTTTCCAACTTTTTTCGGCTCTTTTTCGGCTCTTTTCGGATGAGTTTTCTTTTTAACGGCATTCTTTTGATAACACTAATTTAATTCATTTTTCATTTAGTAGTTATAGTATCAAGTTAAAGAATCAAATCAACAGGAGGTATTTAAATGATCGATATAGAAAAAGTTGACCGGGTAATGGCAGCTACCGGAAAAGGTTATGAGGATGTTAAAAAGGCGCTGATTTATACCGAAGGTGATGTGGATAAGGCCATCGGCCTGCTCCTCAATATCAATCAGGACAAAGATAAAGTCAAGGAGGGCTCTTCGAAACACGACAAGAGCATCGTTGACAATATCATCGAAGAAATCAAGAAGATTTGGGAAAAGGGCAATGCGTCCACTTTGCTCATCGAAAAGAATGGTGAGACTGTGGTTAAGCTCTCCCTGGCCGTTGGAACCATCGGCTTCGTCCTGGCCACCGTTCCCTCCCTCATCGGTCTTGGCGCCGCTATTCTGACTGACTACAAGATCAAGATCGTCATGAATGATGGCGAAGTGGTCAACGTCAACGAACTGGCCCTGAGAAACTCCGATAAGAAGAACTGATCCGAAAAATGATCCATTAACCAGTCAATCCGCAAGACAGTCATTCGGACAAAAAAATAATGAGAGCCCTGGTTCACCTGGGCCCTCATTATTTTTTGACATTCTTTGACTTATTGTCTATCCAGCTCGATCCAGAAAGTGCTTCCCTCGTTCAGCTGGCTGTTAACCCCATAGTTACCGCCATGGGCGTCCACAATAGTCCGGACGATGGCCAGGCCCATTCCGGAGCCGGTTACGGCCCGCCGGTGGCTGGCTTTTGATTTATAGTACCGCTCCCAGATCAGGTTCAGCTCCTCAGGGGGAATTCCTGGGCCGTGGTCGGTAACGGAAAATCTGACCTTGCCGTCAGTCTGGGACAGTTTAACCAAGATCGCCTTATTGTCTTCCGAATAATTCACCGCATTGATCAGGAGGTTATAAATAACCTGTCTTAAACGGACTTCATCCCCAAAAACGATGGCTGCTCCAGGGCTTTCAAAAACAATGTCATAGCCGTCTTTTTTAACCAGCGCCCGAATCCTGTCCGTCTCAGTCTGACAAAGGGCATTAAAATCGAATTGGGTTTTGTTGAGCTCGGCGATCCCCCTGGAAATCCTTGAAACATCCAGAATATCATTTACCAGGGATGTCAGTCGGATGGACTCATCGATGATGATCTGAGCATTGTCCGGGTTATTTTCCCCCGGAATATCCCGCATGGCTTCGGCATAACCCTCGATCAGGGTCAAGGGAGTCCTCAGATCGTGGGAGACATTGGCAAGGAGTTCCCGCCGGTAGGACTCCACTTTGCCAAGCTCCTGGCTGGCATAGTTTAAGGTATCCGACAGTTCTGCCACTTCCTTGAAACCCCCGCCTTTAAATTCTACATCGTATCTGCCTTCGGCAAATTTCCTGGCATCAGCATTGAGCTGCTTTAACGGATCCGAGATCTTCCGGGACAGGATGAAAGCCATCAGGGCTGACAAGCCGATCATGAATCCGGCGATGTAAATAAACTGGCTCTTGATGGTGTTGATCGTGGCGTTGATCGGTCTTAAGGCGGACAGGACAATGATATACTGTCCGTCGGAGGTAGTTCTGATATGAACCACCGCATCTGATTTTCCTGGTTTTTCCTGAATTTGCACGGTTCCATCGGGAGCAATGGTCTCGTTGGTATAAAAGTGAGAGGTAGTTCCCCCCTTGGATTGTAATAAATATTGCCGCATGGTGGCAATATTCTGGAACATCTCCATCCCCATAGATCCTGTGGAAAACGCCGTCAACGTGCCATCACTGGCCGCCACCGCAATGGAGACATCATTGGCGGCAGACTGGCTGTTCATATATTCCGCCAGCTGATTGACCGTGCCGGATTCCAGGCGCCGCTCTACCTGCGATGCGATCTCCATGGCCTCCTTCATCCGGACGAAACGGTAAAAATCGGCCATAAAGACGATCTGCAGCAGCCAGAGCATGACCAATAACCCGGCAGAAAACAAGGACAGGTAGATCAACAGTTTCCAGCCGATGCTGATTTTCTTGTTCGGTATTGCCATAATTAATCCTCGAAGCGATAGCCGAGACCCCTTAAGGTCACGATCTGGGAGGCATAGGGACCCAGCGCCCTGCGCAGGAGCTTAATATGGGTATCCAGCGTCCGGTCATCACCGAAAAAGTCATAGCCCCAAACCTCGGTCAAAAGCTTTTCCCGCTCCAGGGCGATCCCCCGATTCCTGACCATGAAGAACAAGAGATCGTATTCCTTGGGGGACATTGGCACTTCCACCCCCTCCACTAAAACCCGGCGGGCCGTAAAATCCACCGTCAAGCCTGCCTTGGTATAGGCATCATTTTTGGGAGCCGAGCTTTTTCCCGCCCGTTTCATAATGGCATCGATCCTCATCATCAGTTCCCGGGATGAAAACGGCTTAACTACATAATCATCCACCCCAATGTCAAAACCGTGGATCACATCGTATTCCTCGCCCCGGGCCGACAGCATGATGACCGGGATATCAGAAAACTTCCTGATCTCCTTGATCGCCGTAAATCCATCCATTTCCGGCATCATGACATCCATCACCACCAAATCAAAGTCCCCGGTTTTTACCGCATTGACCGCCTTCAAACCGTCAGCTGCCTCAGATACCCGGTGACCGGAGAATTCAGCATATTTTCTGATCAATGATCGGATCTTTTCCTCGTCATCCACTACCAATATATGAAACATCTTATCTCAACCTTCCCGGTATTCGCGCATACTATTTGGATCCCCATCCCATTGATTCTATCAGATAACCAAACCCCTATTCTACACAAAGTAAAACTGTGGCCATAAATTGACATCATACCATCAGAGCGCTTATCCCTCCGGCAATGGGCTTGGGTTCATGTAAAATTAAGGGGACCTTGCGGTCCCCTTAATAAAAGAGAGGAGAAAAGAAGAAACTTCCACTTACCTGACACAGCATGCACCCAACTTCATCCTGTATCTCCGGGAAATTTCTTTCCCTATCTTCATATTAACTCCGGTTTATGTTGAAAACTTGTGTTGTTTGTGAAGGGTTTGTGAAATGTTTTTCTCCACCGTCGGGACGCCGTTGCCAGTTATCCCAGTTTTCGCCAGATCTTCCTTCCCAGTCCGCCGGATGGCGGCACTGTGCAGGTCTCTTCGGACGACCGGGACGTTTCTTAATTTTCATTGGAGCTTGTTCCCCAGTATAGTTTTCCCGGCTGTATAGTTTCCCCGGCTGTATAGCTTTCGCCTTTCAATGGTTTCATCTTCCGATTGAGTGAGTTCAATCTTTCCGAGGTTTGACCTTTTTATCCGCTTTGACCTGATCAGCCGGTTTATCCGCCTCAAGACTTTGCAGGGGTTCGCTCGGCGGCTTTATTTTCCCATAGATCCCGGAGGACTTTCGTTGATCCTGTTCCAGCTCCGCCTCCGACTTCGCTGCGTTCATGGCTTCGATCCGCTGCCTCCCTGTTTCCGTGGATGCCACGGTTCGCTTCAGGGACTTAATGGCCTCAGCCTTTTTAAAGCGCATGGCCGACCAATCCTCATCCAGGGAGAACAGGCTCACCGGCTCGTAGCCAAACTCCCCCAGCAGGGGCCAGACAATATCCCGGCTCAAATCAGACTGGTAGTGTTTGGAAGACTTTTTGGGGTAACAGATGTAGAGTTTGCCGTCTGCTGCCGATGCCGTCACTGCCGATGCCTTCATCGCTGAGACCTCTGCCAGATTTCGGGCAAACAGCATCACGAAAGGGAAGGACGCTGGTTCGCCGGGCGGTAAAACTTTTTCCACTACCTTCCCGGCAAAGATGGGAAATGCCTCCGCTTTGAAGGTCTCTGGGGCATTGATGATCAGTACCGGTGTCTCCCCCTTATAGCCAAGCTTCCTGATGGTTTTCTCCATTGTTCCTGCCTCCTCTTCTAGACGATTTTCAACGTCCAGTCTTCACAATTCCAAACATCTGTTACCAGTTCACTGTAAAATTCATTCTCATGACTGACGCAGAGGATGGAGCCTTTATACTCCTTCAAAGCACGCAGCAGCTCGTCTTTGGCATCCTTGTCCAGATGGTTGGTAGGTTCATCCAGGATCAGAACGTTGCTCTCCTTGTTCATGACCTTGGCCAGGCGCAGCTTGGCCTTCTCACCGCCGGACAGGACACAGACCTTGCTTTCGATCTGTCTGGTGGTCAGGCCGCACTTGGCAAGGGCGCTCCGCACTTCATACTGGTTGTAGCCTGGAAAATCCTTCCAGAAATCCTCGATGCAGGTATCGTAGATGGTTTCCTTGATTTCCTGCTCAAAATACCCGATTTGCAGGAATTCGCCCAGCTCCACCTCTCCGCGCAAGGGCGGGATCAGGCCCATGAGGCTTTTTAAAAGGGTGGTCTTACCAAGGCCGTTGGCACCGGTAATGGCGATTTTTTGTCCCCGTTCCATGGTCAGATTAAGGCTTCTGGTCAACGGCTCATCGTAGCCGATGACCAATCCGGAGGTCTGAAAGATGACCCGGCTGGGGGTCCGGGCGGTCAGAAAATTGAATTCCGGCTTGGGTTTGTCTTTCACCAGCTCGATCCGCTCCATCTTATCCAGCTTTTTCTGCCGGGATTTGGCCATATTGGAGGTGGCAACCCTGGCTTTGTTCCGTGCCACGAAATCTTCCAGCTTGGCGATCTCCTGCTGCTGACGGCTGAAGGCATCCTCCAGCTGTTTCTTTTTGGCTTCATAGACGGCCATGAAGGAATTATAATCCCCCACGTAACGGGTCAGCCGCTTATTCTCCACATGATAAATGATGTTGATGACTTCATTTAAAAACGGGATATCATGGGATATGACGATAAAGGCATTCTCATAGTCGTTCAGATACCTGACCAGCCAGGCGATGTGCTCTTCATCCAGAAAGTTGGTGGGCTCGTCCAAGAGGAGGATCTCGGGGCTCTCCAGGAGAAGCTTGGCCAGCAGCACCTTGGTCCGCTGGCCTCCCGACAGGTCCGACACCTGGCTCTCCAGGCCAACATCCCTTAAGCCCAGCCCGCCGGCCACCTCTTCGATCCGGGAATCAATGTTGTAGAATCCGCTGTGATCGAGAAGATCCTGAAGAGTACCCATCTCTTCCAGGAGTTTTTCCAGTTCTTCGGGGTCCGCTGTCCCCATGATGTCGCCGATCCGGATGATTTCCGCCTCTGTCTCAAAGAGGTAACTGAAGGCGCCCTGGAGGACATCCCGGATAGTGTCGCCTTTTTTCAGAACCGCATGCTGGTCCAAATAACCGACCCGCACCTTGGCGTTCCAAATGACTTCACCTTCGTCCGGCATCAGCTTTCCGGTGATGATGTTCATGAAGGTGGTTTTGCCCTCCCCATTGGCGCCCAGGAGCCCGACATGCTCCCCCTTTAACAGGCGGAAAGACACGTCCTCAAAAATCGCCCGATCGCCGAAGCCATGGCTTAAGTCCTTAACTTGCAGTATACTCATATATTCTCTGTTTCCTTATAGCTTGAAGTTATGTATTGTTTATCATTGGGGTGTTATGAAAGTCATGTCTGTTCCGTCATAGCCATCCCGTCATTCCGATTGGAAATTTATCCTCAATCTTCGCTTTCCCTGGCCGCTTACTGGCTCGTGGTCCTATGACTGATACTTGCCGTAGTCGGCTTCCAAGAGCCGCAGAAGCCTCTCCAGGGCAAATCTGACGACTCGCCGTCTTAAGGTGTTCCGGCGGCCGATGAATTCATTGCGGTAGACATAGGTTCTGCCCTTATAGTATATGCCCACATAGGTCAGCCCCACGGGCTTATCCGTATTATCCGAGGCCGGTCCGGCAATCCCGGTGGTGGATATGGCGATGTCCGTGGCGCTTTTCCTTTGGCAGCCTTCGGCCATCTCCAGAGCGACAGCTTCCGATACGGCTCCGTATTTTGCCAGGCTTAAGGTGGTCACCCCCAGATCCCTGGTTTTGGATTCATTGGAGTAAGTGACATAGCCCTCGGTAAAGGCCCTGGAGATCCCTGCTTCGCAATTGATGATGGTGGAGGCCAACAGGCCGCCGGTGATGGACTCCGCTGTGGAGATGGTCAGGTCATGCTGCAGGAGCATTAAGGGAACGATCTCTTCCAGGGTAGTTTCTCCGAAGGCATAGAATTTATCCGGCATCCGCCGGATGATTTCATC
>CAZOTM010000071.1:6261-9751 GCA_964582675.1 uncultured Clostridiaceae bacterium | reverse complement strand
CCCACACCCTGAAGGGGGTCATGATACCCGATAGGAAACAATACCCGGAGGCAGACGACTATTTGCGAGCCATCAGTGTAATCCTCGCCAGGAAGTGATCCTCGCCAGGAAGTGATCCTTCCAGGCTGGACCCAATCCCAGGTGGTGCGGCAGGATAAGGCAGGCTTCCCGGAAGGGGGGTTCCATCCGGAAGAAACAGTGGATGTTTTAACAGCGGTGGATGCCTCCACTTCCGGCAGTACCTACAATGAGGGCCGGGAAAATGACAAGGGCCGGATCAAGCCGGGCAATCTTGAGGATTACGGTCCTGAATCAGGCTATTTTCAGCATCCCCCCCGAAGCAATCAGAGATGTGACAGTCTATCAGACCATTGTGGGCGGAAGAACCGTATATCACATTGCTAAATCCTTTCCAATCCGGGTATGTGACTGGTGTTGGGGATATCAGTGAAATGCTAAAATCGCTAATTTAAAGGCAAAACAGCCGCCGGACTCCGTTGATCGGGTCCGGCGGCTCCCATGTGGTTGGATAGTTGGAGGGGCCAGGGGTGATGTTGGACATAGGGGATTGGGCTTAGGGTGAATTGACCAGGTGTCAGCAGCTGTCCCTATTTGGCCAGAATGTCTTCAACATACTGGGGATGGACAAAGGCAGCCCGGTGGTGATCCTTGGAATAATACCGCAGGGGGAAGGCTGGCCGGTCGCTGTTGTAGGGCCTGGCCGGATCGTATCGCTTGGAGGCGATGGTCACGGTGCAGATCCCCCCTGGGTAAGTTGGGACCGTCATGGTGTAGAGCTTGGCGATGGGGAAGAAATTCTTGCAGTCCTTGAAGACCCGATTGACGATTTCCGGAAGCAGAAATGGGGTTTCTGACTGGGCAACGAATATTCCGTCATGGGTCAGGCAGTCCCTCAGGTTTTCATAAAAACTGCCGCCGAACAGTCCTTCTGCGGAGGCGAAGGGGTCAGTGGTGTCCACCAGGATGATGTCGAATTCATTTTTGTGCTGGAGAACGTACTGGATCCCGTCCCCAATGAATACTTCGCAGCGTTTGTCCCCCAGGGCGCCGGCGATTTCCGGCAGATGAGTTTTACATTCCTGGATCAGGATCGCGTCGACCTCACAGAGGACGACCCGGTCGATCTCCTTATGCTTCAAAAATTCCCGGACGACCCCGCCGTTACCGCCGCCGATGACCAATACCTGTTTGGGGTGGGGGTGGCAGAAGGCCGCAACATGGGCCATCATTTCGTGGTAGATGAATTCATCCTTCTCCGTCGTCTGCACGATCCCGTCCAGGACCAGCATCTTTCCAAAATCGTAAGTATCGTAAATTGCCAGTTCCTGATGGGGAGTAGTCCGCTTTACCAGTTCCTGCTTTATCTTGTAGCCCATTTTGGAATTTGGAAACTGGGCATCAAAAATCCATTCACTCATATTTTCCATTCGTAATCACCTTTGCTTATATATTTATGGCCAGATTGGGAAAACTCCTGGACCACCTCGATTGGCTCAGCGGCTTCATGGGGTAATTGGACCGGCTGGATCAGTTTTCAAAAAACTATTCAGCTGCCTGATCCTGGAGGTTGGGAGACAATTTGACCTATCTGAACATTATAATACAGATTTATTAAAATAAGTGACCTTACTCATTAATGTTCAGATATGAAAAAACTGATCCAGGGCCCTGTGTTATAATTTAGGTAGATCATTTGAAAGTATTGGTGAAATTATGAAAACACTCATTTTTAACGGGTCTCCCAGAATCAAGGGCAACACGGCATATTTGATCGATCACGTAAAGGGAAAACTGGAAGGGGAAGTCCAGGTCATCAATGCCTATGGGGCGGACATCCAGGGCTGCATCGACTGCCGCTACTGTTGGAGCCATCCCCGCTGCGCCTGGCCGGATTGGCAGGCCATCGATCAATCGATCCGGGAAGCCGACCATGTCCTGGTGGCCTCGCCGATTTATTTTTCCGAGCTCACCGGCAATTTATTGAAAGTGTTGAGCAAAACCCAGGTTTATTGGAGTGCCCGCGTGTTAAGACAGGAAAAGCTGTTCAGCGGGGTGAAAAAAGGCGGGATCATCCTGACTTACGCCGGACACTGCCAGCTGGAACATCCCCTGCATACAGCCAAAATCCTCCTTCACAACATGAATGCATGGGAGATTTTCCCGCCGGTGATATCCGGAGATACCGACAATGTGGAAGCCCGGGATGATGGGAAGGCTTTGGCAGAGTGCGACGCCCTGGCTAATTTTTTTAATGGCCGGGAATGATTTGCCCTGAAATGGCCGGGAATGTTCTGCCCTGAAATTGCCAATCATTAATGGATAATGTATAATTCTCGAGGAGTAAAGGTAAGGTGATTTAATTTGAAATTAGGTATCGTGGGTCTTCCCAATGTGGGCAAGAGTACACTTTTTAACGCGATTACCAAAGCCGGTGCGGAATCGGCGAATTATCCGTTCTGTACCATAGAGCCGAATATCGGCGTTGTAGCAGTACCGGATGTCCGGCTGGATGTATTGACCAAGATGTATAAATCGAAAAAGAAAGTCGAAACGGCCATTGAATTTTACGATATTGCCGGTCTGGTGAAAGGGGCCAGCCGAGGGGAAGGCCTGGGCAATAAATTCCTGTCCCACATCCGGGAGGCTGAAGCCATCGTTCACGTGGTCCGGGCATTCAAGGATGAAAATGTGGTCCACGTGGAGGGCTCCATTGATCCCATCCGGGATATCGAGACCATCAATCTGGAACTGATCCTGGCTGATATGGAGATCCTGGATCGAAGGATCGAAAAGGGCGTCAAGCTGTTAAGAAGCGGAGACAAAGCCGCCAAGGCCGAATACGACCTGATGGAGAAGATCAAAGTCCACCTGGAAAGTGAACAGCCGGTGAGAACAATGGAGATGACGCATGAGGAAAAAGAGATCGTCAAAGGCTTCTTCCTGATCACTTCCAAACCGGTTTTGTATGTTGCCAACATTTCCGAGGATGACCTGACCAGCGGAGTGGAAAATGATATGGTGGCAAAAATCAAGGCTTATGCCGAGTCTGAAAAATCGGGCACGGTGGTGATCTGTGCCAGGCTGGAGGAAGAATTGTCCGGCCTGGAGGATGAAGAAAAGATCCAAATGCTCAATGAATACGGATTAAAGGAAACCGGATTGGACCGGCTGGTCCACCTCAGCTATGACCTCTTGGGGCTGATGAGCTTTTTGACGGCCGGACCGACGGAATCCAGGGCCTGGACCATTAAAAAGGGCACCAAGGCACCGGAGGCGGCCGGCAAGATCCATTCCGACATTGAAAGAGGCTTCATCCGGGCAGAGATCGTCAGCTATGCTGACCTTATCCGGTGCGGTTCGGAAAGTGCCGCTAAAGAGAAGGGCCTGTTCCGTCTGGAAGGGAAGGAATATATCATGCAGGACGGGGACGTGGTTAACTTCCGATTCAACGTGTAGGCTGATCTCTCTC
>CAZOTM010000071.1:0-6161 GCA_964582675.1 uncultured Clostridiaceae bacterium | reverse complement strand
GGAGACTTTTTGCCCAGTCCCTTTTAATATGAATTCAATGCAGGGGAATTATTATGGGATATAATAATATTGACTACATGATCGATTGAGAACCTGCCGCAGAGGAGGCTCAAAGGGATCGATCAAGGATCCGGCGGCTTTGACAGACCGGCGGTTCCCTGCCTGAAGATAAAGGAGTATCAGATGGATACCTATTTTAAAAAGCTCTCGATCGTTAAATTTATTGTGCTGATCATTCTAAGCTATGCCGTGTCCATTGCCGTCACTGGGGCCGCCATGGCGGTAAATATTGATCCCCTCGCCCCCTACATGGCGAACGGGACCTGGCTCATATTCCTGTCCTCCCTGGGTTTGTATGGCGGGATGATGGTCCTCCTCTGGGGGATCAGCCTTGATCGGCATGACCGCAGTGGGATCTTTTCCAAAGCGCCGGCCAGATCACGGAGCAATAGTTTATTTCTGCTGGCACCTTTTTCCCTGGGCATTTTATTTAATCTGATCTATATCAATTTGTTATCCAAATTCTTCCCGAATTTTCTGGAAGCCATGCTGGGGGCGGGGAATCTCTCCGCCAACCTGAAGCTGGCCGAAGACCCCATATCCTTGGCCTTGGTATTAATCGCCATCGTGGTTTTGGCACCGGTGGTTGAAGAGATCGCTTTCCGGGGAATATTTTATAATCTGCTCAATAAGTATATGCCGGCCTTTGCAGCGGCGGTGGTCTCCTCCATTGCCTTCGGCCTCCTCCATGGGCTGACCTTCCTGCAAACCGCCTTTATGGGGATGGTGTTGGTCGTGATTTATCAGGTGACTGGAGATTTGCGGACAGCCATAATTGCCCATGGGCTGAACAACGCTTTGGCTCTCATGGAGGCCATCCTGATTTCCAGCGGACGGATCCCCGAGGGCAGCGGGCTTGAAATGTACTACACCGGATTGATGGTGGGGGTTAGTATCCTGGTATTGGCTGCCGCAGGGGTGTATTTATTCAAAAACCACCTGAACCGGATCTTTCAGGACGTGACCCCGATCTACAAACGGGGAGCCATGAGCCGGCAAGGCAGCGGCCTATCGGATGGAGATGCCAGGGAGTCAGGACCAGGTCAACTCCTCCCATAAGGACTATGCCATATCCAGTTGGAGATATGATCCCCGAGTGATCCGGGGTGGAGCGAAGCCGGTTTCCAATAACTGAGGCAGGAAAACTACTGGATTTACCCTATGACTTACCAGGAACGAATAACTTTAAATGAGGTGATCATTATGGTGATAGCCTATGGCATCTTCAGGTTGAAGCTGGATACAGCCTTTTCCCTGAAGGATAAGCGGATGGTTACGAAAAGCATTATCCATAAAGTTCGAAACAAATTCAACGTATCCTGCTCGGAGACCGGGCTGCTGGATAACATCCGGGATATCGAGATATCTGTCTGCGTCATTAATTCCTCCAAATTGATCGCCGAGAAGGAAGTGGCCAGAGTCAGTGATTTTATTTACAACAACTCCGAGGCGGAGCTCCTGGAAGAAAGTACCGAGGTGATTTATCTTTAGGGAATTGACAAGGCTTGGACGGAAGTCATTCCACCGGACACCCAATAGCAGATCGAAAAAAATCAAAAAGTCAGAAATACATCCCGCCAGGGATGTTATTTTTTTATCCCAAAGGTTGGAAATTAAATGATGAAATATTTGTAAACAAAAGAGTTTAAGACAGGGTTAATGGGAGGAAGTGGGTCATTTTACTTTAATTTTAAACCTGAGAGATCAAATCAGCTCAATTTATTTTATGGAAACGCCGAAAACCGTTCCAACAGGCCGCTTTCCGAAAAAGCAAACAGGTGTTTGATATTGAAAACGCAGGGAGAAACGGGGAATTATTATGTAAATAAAAATTTGCCGGAATCAGGTTTTTAGCCCATTTTTGCATTGTATAATCTAAAATACTTCTGTAAAATGGATATAAAGTGGCGAAAAGTGGTAGAAAGTGGAGGGGATAGTATGTTGATCGGTGAACATCGACATTCATTGGATTCAAAAAATCGAATAATCATCCCAACCAAGCTCCGCACTGAGCTGGGAAATCCCTTTATACTCACCAAAGGCCTGGATGGATGCATTTATGTATTTCCCATGAGTGAGTGGGAGAAGTACAATGAGAAGCTGCTAAAACTTAGTGAATACAAAGACGATGCCAGAAAATTCACCAGATTCTTTTCATCCGGCGCCGCAGTCGTTGAGCCGGACAAGCAGGGCAGAGTGCTCATTCCGCCGGCCTTGTGCGAGCATGGCGGTTTAAAGGATGATGTGGTGATCATTGGAATGCAGAACAAGCTGGAAATATGGTCCAAGGCCAGATGGGACGAATACATCAGCCAGGACATGGATATGGAAGCCATTGCCGAGAAATTGGCAGAATTGGGAATGTAGGTGGTTGGAATGGAATTTAAGCACGTCAGCGTATTATTGAATGAAACGATCAAAGGCTTGAACATAAAACCGGATGGTATCTATGTGGACTGCACCCTGGGCGGCGGCGGTCACTCCGGAGAGATCCTTAAAAATCTTACGACCGGCAGACTGATCGCCATCGATCAGGATACGGAAGCCCTTAAATTTGCTGAAAATAAGCTGAATGCATATAAGAATGTAACCTATGTCCATGATAATTTTGAAAATCTGGGACAGATCCTGGATCGCGAGGCACCTTCAGGCGTTGACGGAATATTGATGGATCTTGGTGTTTCATCATACCAGCTGGACAATCCGGAACGGGGCTTCTCTTATATGAATGACGCCCCCCTGGACATGAGAATGGACCGGGATGCCTTAGTGACAGCCTATGACATCGTCAATGAATATTCAGAAAATGAGTTGTATCGGGTGATCAGAGATTATGGGGAAGAACGGTTTTCTTCCAGGATCGCCCGCAATATTGTAAAAGCCAGGACTGACAAGAAGATCGAAAATACCCTTGAACTGGCTGACATCATTAAACGATCGATCCCGGCGAAAGACCGGAGGGAGGGCCCGCACCCTGCCAAACGGACTTTTCAGGCCATTCGCATCGAAGTCAATCGGGAACTGACTATTCTGAAAAAGACTCTGGAGGATGGAATCAAACGACTGAAACCTGGCGGCAGGTTCGCAGTTATTACCTTCCATTCCCTGGAAGACCGGATCGTGAAAAATGTCTTTCGGGAACAAAGCAATCCCTGTACCTGTCCCAGCAATCTCCCCTGCGTCTGTGGGCTGAAGCCCACTGTCAAACTGGTTTCCCGCAAAGCCGTTGAAGCAGGCCGGGATGAACTGACGGACAATCCCAGGGCAAGGAGCGCCAAGCTGAGGCTTTGCGAAAAAATCGCCGGGGATGTGTGATGACAGGCCTTTAAACACCGCATTTAAGGCTGACCTGGGAGTTGTCCAAAATAAACCAAACAAGTGAATGATACTGAAAAACAGCTGGGATAAAACAACGGTCATCAAAAACCGGCAGCTGAAAACCAAGAAGAGATACGCAGAACAATAGAACGATAGAACTATCCAGTATAAGAACAGTAGAAATGATTGGCAGATCGGATATCCGCAGTGAAACCCTGTGGATTTGCAGACCGGCATTGGCAGCCGGGTGGGGTGAGAATATGACAGAAATCAAAAGAGTGAGAAGTGAAGCGGTAGCAGCAGGGACTGTCATAGGTTCCGCCATGGAGCGGGCAGTTTGGAAAAAGCAAGGCAGGGAAAACAGCCTCAGCCGCAAAAGAGCCATCAGGGCAGCCTTGTACTATGTCCTGGCATTTTTTGTCGTGCTCACCCTGCTGCTGCAGTCTGTTTCCATATATGCCACCCAGAAAAAACTGACGGATTTAAACACCAGCATTTACAGCTTGACCAGGGAAAATGAGATCCTCAAGGTTGAAATCATCAAAGCTACCAACTTGAATGCCGCCAAACAGGGCGCCAAAGACAATGAGTTTGTGAACCGCAGTGATGTTAAGGGGATGGCGGTGGACTTAAACTATAACAACTTCCGCGCCGAAGAAGCCCAGACTGCCAGGACTACATTCTTCGATAATTTATTTGCCATGTTCAGGTAGAGGCAAGACACTTCAAGAGGGTAATAATGGAAGAATTAAATCGAAAAAAACCGAAATTAAATAAAGGACTGCCGGTCCTGGCCCTGTTGTTTTCAGGATTGTTCATCCTTCTGGCATTGTTTCTGACCAAAGTGATGATGGTGGATGCCATCAAACTGAGAAACCAGGCGGAAAGCCAATTGGTTAACCAGGTCGTCCTGCCGGCCAGACGGGGCGATATTGTGGACCGCAGCGGAAATCTTCTGGCAACCTCAGCTGCCGCCTATCGGGTGGATGCCGACTTGATTCTGTTAAGACGGCTGGCCCTGGATCGGGATGAAATCGAGGATCTGACAGCCGCCGATCACCAAAAGATCGAGGAATATGCCGGGTTGTATGCTCCGTTGATTGCCCCCTTTGTCCAAATGACGGCCGAAGAAGTATATAGTGCGTTGACCAGAAAAACTGAGTCGGGCAGGTATCTGGCCATTGCCGTCCTGGGAAAAAAGCTGGAAATCTCCGACTTGGCAGCAATCAAACAGGTCAAGGCGGATAATAAACTCAGGTGGCTGTTGATCAATGATGACACCAAGCGTTATTATCCGAACAATAATTTGCTGGCCCAGTCCCTGGGAATCGTCAGCGGTGACGACAAAGGCCTGTTTGGCCTGGAATTGGTATATGATGACTACTTAAAGGGCGTGGAAGGAGTCAAGATCTCCGAAGTGGATCGACGGGATGATGATATCCCGTTGAGCGAGCCCATCGTAACCAATCCGGTGGACGGTGCCAGGGTCGTTTTGACCATCGATGAGAAGATCCAGGCCATCGTGGAGAATGAAGCCGGGAAGGCCCTGGAAGCCAAGAAAGCTGAAGGGGTAACGATCATCGTCACCAGGCCTTCTACGGGGGAGATCCTCGCTCTGGTGAATTCACCTGATTTTGATTTGAATGAACCCTTTGTCACGGATGATGGGGTGGCGCTTCAGGAAATCTGGCGCAACAATGCAATCTCCGATTCCTTTGAACCGGGATCCACCTTTAAAATGGTCACCATGATTGCGGCGATCTCCGAGCATCTGGTGGACGGGACCGACAAGTTCTACTGCCCCGGATACGTCATGGTGGATGGTGTAAGAATCAATTGTGCAGTGCTTGAGGGCCATGGGACCCAGGATTTTTACCAGATCATGCAGAATTCCTGCAACCCGGGCTTCGTGGAGCTGGGGTTGAGATTAGGCACGGACAAGCTGCTGGAATATGCCAAAAAGCTGGGTTTTGGCAGCCTGACGGGCATTGATATGCCGGGGGAAGCCGAGGGCATCCTGATGGATCCCGCCGATGCCAGGAAAGTCGATCTGGCGGCAATGGCCATCGGACAGACCAATTCGGCAACCGCCCTGCAGATGATCAACGGATTGAATACCATACTCAATCATGGGCGGGTGACAACACCGCACCTGGTAAAGGAAATCATCAAAACCGATGGCAATAATCAGACAGTTCCCGTGTATACATTCACAGAACAGCATACCGAGGATGTTCTGGATGACCAGGCCAGTGACCAGTTGATATCACTCATGGAAGAAACCGTCAATAAGGGCGGATCCGTCAGGGCGAAAGTGGATGGGGTAAGAGTTTTGGGCAAAACCGGAACCGCCCAGAAGCTGAACCCGGAGACCGGGAAATATGAGTTCTGGGTATCCAGTTTCATCGGGGCAGCACCAGTGGAGGACCCGAAAATTTCCATATTCATCGCCGTCGACACACCCACCCAAGGCACGGAACTGGCCGGTATCGTTTCAGCACCAATCGCCGGGACGATTTTCAGAGAGGTCTTAAAATACCTTCATTCTGTGGAGGCCATACAATAAAAGGCCGCTCAATAAAAGGCCAGTCAAAAAAGGCAGATCAATAAACGGATTTGTACTGCCGGGAGTGAAAATAGTGTTATAATATAAAGGTTAAAAATTACAATGAAAAAAGGAGGGTGATCCATTGGAAAAACTTTATTTGGAAGAAATTGCGACAGCGGCGAATGGGAAGATCATCTTCGGAAACGGGGAAGTTTATTCCGATTCAGTAGTTATA
>CAZOTM010000070.1:2473-9763 GCA_964582675.1 uncultured Clostridiaceae bacterium | reverse complement strand
CTAATACCTATATGATATTGTTGATGTTGATAACATAATGTAAGACCAGCCGAAGCGGTGGATCCCACCTCCGGTGGGTATTGCGGTGGGCAGGTTTTCGAAAATCCCCTTGATGCGCGATTTAGAAACATTACGCGGATACCTGCCGGGGGATGATGGATGAGTCCGGCCATTTTCGGGTCGAGAAGTAATTTTAAACCGTGGTGCGCTATTGATGCGAATCTTGGTTGGCGTCTGTTACAGAAAACAGGGAACAGGAAACAGTCGTTCGGTTGATCAGGGTGGTTTGCCGGACTGATCCTAACTCATGAATGATGTCAGATGAAAGGCAGTGGATTAGGTGTAGATCGGGTCAAATTTATGATTTAGCATTTCTATTTGATTATATCAATTTGTTTACAAATTGTGAACCGAAATATCCGAAAATCAATGATCAGACTGGGGATAAAATTATTTAATTGCCATTTTGTTGGTTTCTTCCAGTGTGTTTTGCTTCAAAAACGGGAAACTGTGATCACTGTTACCAGTGGTAACCTTATTATGGGGTATATTGTTTATTTATGAACTTGAAAATCTGGTGCAACGGGGATCTCCAGCAGAAAGCAGAAAGTCCAACGGCAGGAAAGTCAACGCTTTACAGCAAGTTCAATCCCTGGTCAAAACTGGTCAAAAGCTGCTTCACTATCGGATCAAAACTGTATTGTGAGCGGCCGTTTGAAAATCAAACGGCTTGTCCATGGCCGTTCTGACTTCCTGTATGCGATAGTTATGCAATATATTTAGCAATTAAACGAGTCAAACAGCAGAAAAATTGTCTTTTTTAGGGTTTTAGTGCAGAAAAACCGATTAAAATTTTGTATTTTTATAAAGAAGCAGGTATTATTATAAGAGTGAAATTATCATCAGTTTTAAATGTAAGGAAAGAGGTGCAAAATGGAAAAAATTCAAATCTTGATTGCCATGTCAGTTTATATGGCTGGCATCATTGGCATTGGCTTCTACTACTATAAGAAAGCCAATCAGAGTTCCGACAATTACTTTTTGGGCGGCAGGACATTAGGACCCTGGGTCACCGCCATGTCTGCTGAGGCTTCCGATATGAGCGGCTGGCTTTTGATGGGCTTGCCCGGCGTAGCTTACTGGATGGGGCTGTCAGATGCCATGTGGACCGCCATCGGACTGCTGGCGGGAACCGCTTTAAACTGGATCATCGTCTCAAAGCGGCTGAGAGTCTATTCGGAAAGGACAGAAGCCATCACCCTGCCGGAATTCTTCTCCAACCGGTTTCATGAGAAGAAAAAGATCATCCTGACCATATCGTCGGTCTTTATTTTTATTTTTTTCTCCGTATATGCCGCCAGCTGCTTTGTAACCTTCGGCAAGCTGTTCTCGGTCCTGTTTGATCAGCCCTATATCCCCATGATGATCGCCGGTGCAGTCTTCGTCGTGTTCTATACTCTGGTGGGTGGCTTCCTGGCGGAAAGTGTATCGGATTTCATGCAGGCCATCGTCATGATTTTATCCTTGGTGTTGGTTTTGATCGCCGGAATAAGCGCCGGCGGCGGGGTTGACCAGGTTCTGGGCAATCTAAGAAACATTCCTGGTTTTCTGGATATGTTCGGCATCGCCACCCCAACCCTGCAAAACGGCGCACAGCAGATCGCCGGCAATGTCCCGGTGTTTGGTGCAGCCGGAAAGTATTCCCTGCTCACCATCATATCCACCATGGCCTGGGGATTGGGTTATTTCGGAATGCCTCAAGTGCTGCTAAGATTCATGGCGATCCGCGATGTGGAGGAGTTGGGCAAATCAAAGGCCATTGCCATCATCTGGTGTACCATCTCCCTGTTTGTAGCGGTGTTTATTGGACTTTTGGGCCGCAGCGTCTATCCTGCGGAGCTGACAACCTCAGCCGCCGCCGAAACTGTGTTCATCCTGTTGGCTACCAAGCTTTTCCCGCCCCTCATGGCAGGCATCGTCATGGCAGGCATCCTGGCAGCCACCATCAGCTCAGCGGATTCTTACCTGTTGATCGCTGCCAGTGCCTTCGCCAAGAATATCTACGGGTTGGTCAAGAAGGATGTAACGGATAAGCAGGTCATGCAGATGTCCAGAATCATTCTGATCGTCTTAACACTCATCGGCATCATCATCGCCATGGATGAGAAGTCCATCATCTTCCAGGTGGTAAGCTTTGCCTGGGCAGGTTTTGGAGCCACCTTCGGCCCCCTGATGCTGTTCTCCCTGTTCTGGAGACGGGTAACCAGAAAAGGCGCCATTGCAGGTATGCTGGCCGGCGGAATCACCGTCTTTGTATGGAAGCTTTTGATCAAGCCCATGGGGGGAGTTTTCGGGATCTACGAATTACTTCCGGCCTTCATCGTGTCTGCCCTGTTCATCATTGGTGTGTCCCTGATGGACAAGGCAGAAGATCAGACTATCTTGAAGGAGTTTGATGAAGTCAGACAGCAAAGTCTTTAGCAGACCATTTGCTCGGGTCAGGCTCACTGCCGGATGAAGGCAGGTAATGCCCTGTCTTTCAGATAACCCTGGCGATCTTCACAAATAATAATCAACCAAATCCTAAAGACAGCCGAGTCAAAATTAATGACTCGGCTGTTTACTATGGAGACAGCAGCTCAATTGGTGGAGCCATGGTTAGTTTTTGACAACCCGGTCAATCCCCTGGATATGCCGAAGGTTTTGAGTCTGATCGATCCATTGAATCGACGGCTCGGAAGTACTCCTCGCCCAGGTTGTCAGGAAACCGATGACGCAGCCCCTGGAGGAGCACCAGAGTCGAGTCGATGGCATTTGCCCTGCATTGGTCATGAAGCAAAGTTGACCAGCGGAGGCAGTCCTCATCCAGGTCTCCGCAGAAGATCCGCACCTTGATCTGTTTTTGCCTCAGAGCAGCCATTAACTCTGTGAAATTCGCAGGTGCCTCCAGAAAGGGCAGCCAGGGGGACTGCAGGAGGATGGCAGCGCAGGAATGCCCGGTTTTGGCGATGGTCCGGAGGATCATGTCACAGCCGGCAGAAAAGCCCGCCAGAATGGTCCGCTGATAATGCAAGGCCTCGGTTTTCTCCAATGCCTCCGCCAGGTTCTGGTAGTTTTCCTCGTCATAGTTCCATCGGTAACGGCCGGTGCTGTCGGGGATCGCTGATTGGACCGCTTCAAGCTGTAAATCTGAATTTTTCAGGGGAGCCCAGTCAGTCAGGGCTTCCTCCAGATTTTGACCGTTGCCATGGACAGCGATGAACAAATTATCAGCGGTTTTATCCCGGTGGCTGAATCGTGGTTTTGATTCGGCCAGGGCTTGGCGGTATCTTAGTTCCGAAGCGGCTCTCAGCTGGCAAAATTCCGTTGAATCTTCCAGGCTTTCCAGATCATCATCCGCCAGCATGGCGGGGCGGTAAAAATATCCATTGGTGTCAATGGCCAGTTTCAGCCAGGCGAGGGCTTCCTCCCGTTGGCCGGCCCCCCCGGCTAAACAGGCTAAAAAGTAGAAGACGATCACGTAGTCGCCCTCGGAAAGCTGTTGGTAGTTCCTTTTAAGGTAGTCATAGGCCGCTTGATAACTGTGGTCTGCCAGCTGGAGGGCGTTCTCCAATAGAGCAGCTTCATGGTTTGGCAATGGTCAATTCCTCGCTTTCGAGTAGGTTATTGATGAGTGGCTGGGCAACGGATTGGCAGGGACAATATTGATGGAATCACAGATCATCGGACGTAACGGCTGGCTGGATCAAGGAGCCGCCTGGACCAACCAGGCCTGCAGACCAATGTGCGCCGCGGACCAATGTGCGCCGCAGTCCAATGCCCCTCGTTGACCAACAAATCCCGGATCAATAATTGAACTGCAGGGAATTTTTGAGTGCCCGAATGATGGAATAAGCCATGGTTTCCACGGAGGTGATGCGGATGACGGATTTGCCGTAGATGGTCTGCTGGTTCTCCCAGGAGGACTCAAGGCCGGTGAACAGGCCGATGACTTTGATGCCGGAAGCCTTGGCGGCGATGACCTGCTCGGCCGTATCCAAAACCGAATATTTGCCTTCGTAGGCCCTGGTCAAACCAAAGAAGCTCCGGGAGGGGATCCCGATGATGTCCCGGGGCTGGCCGTCTGATACCATCATGAGATAACGGGTGGTTTTCCCGGCTTTTTCCATCAGATTGGTTTGTGCGGCCACGGCGATGCCATCGCGGTTATAGCCTGAGGCGTAGAACCGGAAGATGCCGGTGCAGTCGTCTTCTGTGTAGTCTTTTAAAACGTTGACCACCAGCGTGTCAAACACACTCTTATAGGTGGAGACTCGAAGGGGGACGTGGTTGAGACGGAAGGCCTCGGCGATGAGAAAACAGGCTTCGGCGATCTTTTCCTGCCGATTCATTTGGGAAGCGGAGGCATCCAAAAACAGGTCCAGGGAAAAATCCGGGGCAGGCAGGTGGCTGTTTTGATTGAAGATACGGATATCGCCGGTTTGGGCGGGCTTATAGCATAATCCGGGCACCACTGCCCCGCTGATCCCCGGCAGGACTTCGTTTTCCACATCAGTCAGCATGATTTCGGCGATGGACCGTTTGAGCCGGTCCAAGACATTGTGGTTTCGAATATGGTGGCTTTGAAAGAAGGTCAAATTTTTAAGATGCTGGGTTTTGCCTTCCGTTGAAATGTCCTGGCCGGTGACGTGGAGTCGGATATTGCGGTGATTGCCCCGGCATACGGTTTTTTCCAGGGCGCTGAGTTCCTCATCGCTTAGCCGGGACCGGCCGAATTTCTCCTCCAGCTTTTCCCGGGAGGTCCTGCTGGATTTTCGAAGGGACTTGATAAATCGGCTTCCCACAGTCAAGCCGCCCTTGCCGGGGGCCGTTGAGCCGGTGGCTCTGGTAAGGCCGCTGCCGGTGAGCCACCGGGAAAATACCCGGCCAAGGCGGGAATTCCCGTTGATGTGCCAGATCCTTCGGCCGTTGACGATGACGCTCCCCGATTTGATCCTCCGATACAAATATTTTTGGAAGGTGGCTTTGAACTGGGCGATGACTTCATCAGTGTTAAGGTCTGGTGTGATGATGAGGTCCTCTAAAAATTTCAGCTGCAGCCCGTAGATTTTGGCCGGCCGGTTTAATACCCTCTCAAAATAAGCCACCCGGACGATCTCGTAGTAGTCCACCAGGGCGGTGGCATCAAGGTCCTGGATCAGACCTTCCGCGTAGGCCAGCCGCATCGACGGGAGGTTTGGCCAGATCAAACGGCTCTTTTCAAAGAGGGCATTTTCCAGGCCAAGCCACACCATGTCCACGAGAAAAGTCGAATTGCCTTTGGTTTCGATATCGGCAAAAAAACCTTCCAGCTTGGGATAATCATAAAACCGCCGAGCTGCTCCCAAAATGATGTTCCAGTAGGGTAGAGCTCTCCCATCGCCCCCGTAGGCCAAAAAATCAGGGGTGAAGTCACAGCGTCCGGCACCGGTCCAGATGAGGTTCCTTGCCCGCCTGTCCTCCAATTCCAATCGATCCATGGTCAATCCTCAAACAGGTTGGCGCTATTGCCGCTTCGGTCAAAATATAGGGCGATGGCGTCTTTTACGAGAGTTTGTTCAAAATCATCGAAGGATTTGTTGGTCAGTCCCATATCCAGGGCATCGGCCATGTTGCAGCCGGCCCTGGCCAGGCCGACGGCTGACAGGAGGCCTCTCAAGTCCAGAGGCCGGGTGGTGATTTCACCTTTGAGGCTCTTCCCCTGAAGGTCTGAAAAAAGCTGGGCCAGGGCATCCCGGTACTTCGCTTTCAGGCTGGGATACTCCCGGTTGAGCATTCGCTTCAGGTTGCTATCCGTTATGGCGGGCATGGCGAGGATCAAAAAGCGGGAAGCCAACGCCTCGTTGATCTCCCTGGTACCGGCATAGCCATGATTCATCGTGGCAATAAAGCGGGCTCCGGGATGGATCTGTTTAATGCCGTAGCCGGGCACATCAATGATCCGGCGGTGGTCCAATATGGAGTGGAGGACGGAAACGGCTTCGTTCCGTGCCATGTTGATTTCATCGAAGATCCCCAGCCCGCCATGGTGGGAAACCTCCCAGACAGGCCCCGGCCGGAACGTGACTTCATTGTGCCGGAAGGTATCCTGACCGATCAGGGACTGGGAATCCGTATTGACATGAAAGGACATGTTCCAGACGGGCAGGCCAAGGACCCAGCCCAGGGTGGAAGCCAGGACGTTTTTGCCGGTGGCCTTGGGCCCGGTCAGGAGGAGATTGTTTCCCGTGATCAGGGCCAACAGGGCCAGGCTCAGGACCTCCCTGCCGTAGTAAAGGTATTGGGGTTCGGTCACTCTGCCCCTGGCCAGATCATTGGCGGGATAGGCTGCCCGAAATGATTCTACCTGCCTTACCAGCCCAGCTTCGATATGTTCCTGTTGCAGATAATCCATGATATCCATACTTAATCCCTCAATTGATCCTTTCGATCAGATCCCTGACCAGCTGCATCTCCCGATCCAATACGGAGCTCATTTGGGCGCAGCTCAACAGCTTTTTCCTGATTTCAGTATTTTCATCGATGCTTTTTTTATAGCGCAGCTTATGCTCCAGACTGGCCCAGGAATCCATGGCGATGGTCCGAAACTGGACCTCCACAGCTTTCCGGGAAGTGCGGTCGGACAGGAAAATGGGCACCTCCACCACCAGATGGTAGCTTCGATAGCCGTTTTCCTTGGGACTGTCAATATAGTCGGTTTCTTTGACCACCCGGATATCCGGCTGCTTTTTCAAAGCCCGGACCAATAGGTAGACATCATTTTGAAAGGAGCAGACGACCCGGATGCCGGCAATATCATTGATGTGTTTATCCAAATTGCCAACGGTCATTTTCAAGCCTTTCCCCTTCAGTTTGGTGATGATGCTGACCGGGGACTTGATCCGTGAAGCAATCGACTCAATGGGGTTGGATTCACTGTCGATGGAAAATTCCGTGTCCAACACCTTCAATTTGGTTTCGACCTCCATCATGGCGCATTGATACTCATTGAGCAGGCGCCGGAAGGGCAGGGACTTATTCAGAAAATCGGTCAGTTTATTTTCATCCGCTTCCGGATCCCAGCCTTCCAATATGTTTTCAAACCAATCACCGCTTTCCATTTGCATAATCCTCCTGCGCTTTAAGTGAATTATAGCATACGGGGAAGTGTTTCTTTGACCCTGCCCGGGAACAAACCGACAACAATCCAATAGACCAATCCCAATAGCAAACCCATCCGCAGAGGAGTATAATTTAATCAAATCAATCAAA
>CAZOTM010000070.1:0-2373 GCA_964582675.1 uncultured Clostridiaceae bacterium | reverse complement strand
AATCCCAATAGCAAACCCATCCGCAGAGGAGTATAATTTAATCAAATCAATCAAAGCATTCAAATCAATCAAATCAATCAATCCAATCAGGTGCCAGTTCATCAAATCGAATGAGGGGGGAAGGATCATGGGGGATAAGCAATCAGGCAATGGAAAAATTGGAAAGGGATCCACTCAAGGCCGGGCGGCGGTCCCCAGACAAGTTTCCCGTCTGGAGGCGGAAAAGAACAACGTTTGGGCCTTCGGTCCGGGGACATTGGGGCGTGATGCCATGTATACCATGGTCACCATGTATCTTATCTTTTATCTGACGGATGTCCTGAATGTATCGGTGAGTACTCTGTGGGCAATCAATCTGGTTTACCTCCTCCTGCGGATTTTTGATGCGGTGAATGACCCCTTCATGGGCATGCTGGTGGATAACACCAGGACAAAGCGGGGCAAATTCAAGCCCTGGATCCTCTTCGGCGCCATGGCATCAGGCGTGTTCATGATATTTCTGTTCACGGATTTCGGTTTGAAAGGCTGGACCTATGTCCTGTATTTCACAGTGGTCTATATCCTGTTTGAGGTGAGCTACACCGTCAATGATCTGGCGTTCTGGTCCATGCTGCCGGCTTTGTCGGAGGATCAGACGGTGCGGGAAAAGATCGGCTCCGTCGCCAGGATCTGCGCCAACATCGGCATGTTTGGCATCGTAGTGGGGATCATTCCCATCACCAATTTCCTGGCCGGGGTGGTCGGCAGTATGATCACTGCCTATCAGGTCCTGGCAATGGCTTTGGTGGCGATCATGTTCGTCTTTCAGCTCATTCCGGTCATCTTCTGCCTGGAAAAGACTCAGGGGGTCAGGGTGGAAAACACCGGCGTCCGGGAGATGGTCAAGATCATTTTCAAGAACGACCAGCTCCTTTGGGTGACATTGGGAATGCTGCTGTTCATGACCGGCTATACCACTACGGCCAGCCTTGGCATCTACTACTTCAAATACATCTATGGCAATGAGAATATGTATTCCCTTTTTGCACTGGTATTGGGCGTATCCCAGATCTCCGCCCTCATCGCCTTCCCCTACATCCGAAGGAAAATGACCAGGAACAGCATGTATCTCTTGGCCACAGTCATGGTCTGCCTGGGCTATGCTCTGTTCTTTTTTTCCAACGATCAGAGCATGATCCCCATCGTCGTGTCCGGCATCTCCCTCTTTGCCGGCCAGGCCATGATACAGCTCTTGATGCTCATGTTCATCACCGACACGGTGGAGTATGGGGAATGGAAATTCAATAAGCGGAACGATTCCGTCACCTTCTCCCTGCAGCCGTTTATCTATAAAATGGCCGGAGCCTTGGCCAGCGGCCTGGTCGGAGTCACCTTGATCCTCTCCGGCATCAAGACCGATGCAACCTTTGTCGCCCTCACCAGTTCCGGCCGACTGATTTTTAAAATGGCCATGCTGGTGCTGCCCCTGCTCCTGATCCTCATTGGCTACCTGGTGCTGCGGCGCAAGTACCGCCTGGATGAAACCACCTATGCGGCTATTTTAAGCGAGCTGAAAGTAAGAAGAGGGGAGAAACTAAAATCATGAGCATCACGTTGGATTCGAAAATACGGGATCTTTATCGTCACCCCCTGGGCAGGGACCTGATCAACAAGCTGTTTATGCAGATGGGCCGGGATGTTTCCCTGATCACTAATCCCCTCACCGGGAGTTTAAAGCTTCGGACCCTGAAAAAACTCACCTCAGGGATCGTTGGGGAGGATTTCTTCGATACCTTCCTCCAGCTGGTCAATTCCGAATCCGACTTGCCCTTTGCCGGGGAGGCGGCAGCCGAGCCCCAATGGTGGAAAGAAGCCGTCTTTTATCAGGTCTACCCCAGTTCCTTTAAGGATTCGGACGGGGACGGGATCGGCGATATCAACGGCATCATCGAAAAACTCGATATCCTGAGGGAACTGGGGGTGGACGCCATCTGGCTCAACCCCGTCTATGACTCCCCCTGGGACGATAACGGCTACGACATCCGAAATTACCGGGCCATTGCCCAGCGCTTCGGCAGCCTGGCGGATATGGACCGGCTCATTCAGGAAGTCCACGCTCGGAATATGAAGATCATCATGGATCTGGTGGTCAACCACACCTCGGACGAGCATCCCTGGTTCATGGAAGCCATGACGGATCCCACATCCCCCAAACGGGATTACTACTTTTTCCGGGAGGGCCATGACGGCGGGCCGCCGAACAACTGGAAATCATTTTTCAGCGGCTCTGCCTGGAAGAAGGTTGTTGCTAAAACTGATGGATCGGATGAGTCGGATGAATCGGATGCATCGGATGGAACTTATGTCCTCCATCTGTTCTCCCAAAAGCAGATG
>CAZOTM010000069.1:0-9772 GCA_964582675.1 uncultured Clostridiaceae bacterium | reverse complement strand
GATTCACCATCCGTATTGCGCAGGATCCTTAAGGGGGCAGAGCTTCTGGTTTCAGCGCCGGTAAATACTCCGGTTTGATCAAAGCCTTTGATCCTCCGGCCGAATTCCCCCATCCCCTGAGAGATGGCCCCGGTGATAAACGGTGGGTATAGTTCATGGAGGGGGGCGATGGTAAAGCCCGGCTTGATCTCCGGCTGGATCCCCCGTAGGTCAGGGCTGACTTTGCCCTGGAGAAAATCTGCCGCCGCCTGGACCGGTGCCCGGTAGTCCCCGCCGCCCATCTGGAAGGCGGCCTTTTCGAATCGCCTTTGGAAAAGGATTCCGTCCAGGGGCGATGTGCCAAAGTCAGCCGGGGTCACGGATACCAGGATCGCACTGTTGGCATTGGTCCGGTTTCTGGCATGATAACTCATCCCATTGACGCAAAGATGCCCGGCCTCCGAGGAGGCATTGACCACCCGGCCCCCCGGACACATGCAGAAGGAATATACGCCCCGGCCGTCAGGGAGCTTATGGGCCAGGCTGTATTCACTGGCCTTGAGCTTGGGGTGGTCGCTGTAGCGGCCGTATTGGATCGCATCCAAACTATGCTGATCATGTTCCACGCGAAGACCCACGGCAAAGGCCTTTCCTTCCATGGCTACCCCCCGGGAGAACAGCATGGTGTAGGTGTCCCGGGAGGAATGGCCAAGACAGAGGACCAGGGTTTCCACGGCCATTGCCTGATCATTCACGGTAATGGCGGCCACTTTGCCGGATTTGATCGTAATGTCCGTCAACTTGGCTTGGAAGCGGATTTCTCCCCCCAGGGCGATCACCTTTTCCCGTAATTTTTTGACGACGCCTTTTAACAGGTCCGTGCCCACATGGGGTTTTTGCAGATACCTGATTTCCTCAGGTGCGCCGGCTTCCACAAAAGCATTGATCACCGCATCGACTCGCTGATCCTTGATCCTGGTGGTGAGTTTTCCATCGGAAAAAGTACCGGCTCCGCCTTCGCCGAACTGGACGTTGCAAGAGGGATCCAAGGGTCCGCCCGCCCAGAAGGTTTCCACCGCCCTGGTCCTTTGGACAACATCCATCCCCATTTCCAGGACGATGGGCTTAAAGCCGGCCTGGGCCAATGTCAACGCACAAAAGATGCCTGATGGCCCAAAGCCAACGACCACCGGCCGGCAGGTCATTGCCGAAGTTCCATAGGCGGCCTCAGGCAATGCCTCTTCCAGGTATTCCACACAGTCTTTGTCCATGGACTTCCGGACCCTGGCCTCATTTTCCACAGTACAAAGGATCTGGTAGATGAAATGGATGTTGTTTTTCTGCCGGGCATCCAAGGATTCCTTGACGATCCTGAAGGTAAAGGGAACATCCGCCCCCAGCCCCAGCTTCTTTCTGAGCCTCAGCTGCAAAATATCCGATTGGTCCGTTTCCTCGATATGCAGGTGCAGGTTCCTGACTAATATCATTAATTATCCCTCCATGGGAGGAGACCATGACTGGCATGGTCTCCTCCTCGAATATGCTGTTTCACTGGCGCAGATCGATCGCTAACCCATCGGTCACAAGCCGTTTATGCACCAGCCGATGGATCACGGCCCGATGGATATACTCACCGTCTCCGGCGCAGTCGACACTACGGTGTAGCCCTGAGGTACTACGACCTTCACCGGCAGGCTATGGGAACCGATGGACAGCCCGGTGACATCCACCCCGGCTGTTACCTGGGCTTCATTGAGTTTATCCAGGTCGGCTTCCACTCCGGAAAGATTGATGTTGATTTTAAGAGTTACCGGTATTATATTGCCTGATGAGGGTTTTCCCAGGATGGCAAGCTCCTTGATGATCATTTTGCTCTTCAAGGGCTCGGCGACAATATGGGCCGCGATCAGAGGATCCATGGGAACCCCGGACTCATCTAGGATGGTGACCTCTGCGGGGATGATGAGGGAGACTGGGTAGTCCCTGGCCCCGGCGCTGACCATGGAGAGATCCAACGAGGTAGTCTGGATCTCGGTGATATTCTTCAGAACGGAATCCTTGGCGGCAATACTCACTTTGGAAGGGACCGGTGTCTGTGTCCTCAAAAATATTTCACTGTTGGACTGGATCGTCCGCAGCGTCACGGGGACATCCGTTTTCACGGTCAATGCCGTATAAGTCACTTCCACAAAGGATTTTGAAGAAGTGATGTTGGGCACTTCATTCATTTTGTCATCCACTGGAATCACCTTGACGACTTCCTTTTGATTGCTGGCGATCCCGTTTTTCTCCCCCTGAAGCATCAGGGCGGCAACTTTATCCACATCGGTCTTTGGCCCGGAGATCATGGCCACAGTGGAGTCCAGTTGGGGTTCCGGGACATAGTAGCCTTCCGCCGGATGATACTTCAAGCCATCTTTCTTGATATCCACCGATTTCTCGGCCAGGGCATCCACCGCCACCTTCAATACCTGGTCAGAACTGATGACCTTGGTGTAATCCGGGATCTTGTCATAGGTTCTTAAGGGGATCTCATTGATGCCAGCCTTCAGGGCATAATCCGAGAGGTCCAAACTCAGGGAGAAGCTGGAGGGTATGGCCGTAAATACTTGATTGGCCGGACCTTCAATGGTCAGTGTGACGAAAAATTCCTGCCCCGGAACCAGGATCAGATTCTGGGCCTTCAGACTTTCCGCATTTTTGACCTGGACCCGGAGGTCCCGGAAGGTGGTCCGGCGATTTGGATTCACGTTGTTGATGATATATATCCACAGCCCGACGGAAGCGACCAGGCATAGGAGCTTTACAAGGAAGTCTTCTTTTTTGAACTTACCCATCCCTTCACCTTCTCTCCAATCGTTGATTGTTCTTCGATTATATTTTTGCTTAGGATTTTAATGAGGATCGCTTTCAGCCTCTCCCGGTCGTAATTTCTGACCAGCTTCCCATTTAAGGCCAGGGATATGATTCCCGTTTCTTCGGAAACGATGATCACCGCAGCATCGGAAACCTCGGTCAAACCGATCGCCGCCCGGTGTCTGGTGCCCAGCTTCTTGGATATTTCCGCCGAATTGGTCAAGGGCAGGAGACAGCCGGCGGCCAAGATCCGGTCATTACGGATGATCATCGCCCCATCATGGAGGGGCGTATTGGGGACAAAGATATTTTCGATGAGGGCAGCTGAAACCTTGGCATCCACCATGGTGCCGGAAACGATGATCTCCCCCAGCATGGTGTTTTGCTCAATGGCGATCAGCGCCCCGGTTTTCGTCTGGGCCATGGCATCCACTGCGTTGACAATCTCCGTCACCAGTTCCTCCAGGGAGCGCTCCGCCATGGTGTGCCGGTCGGAAAAGGCCGAACGACCGATGTGTTCCAGGGCCCGGCGGATTTCCGGCTGAAAAATGATGACCAGGGACAGGACACCCACGGTGATGGTCCGGGAGAGGATCGTATAGAGCATGGTCAGCTGCAGAACAAAGGAAATGGGTATGAGCGCCAAAATAATGAGCATGCCCTTTAAGAGCTGCTCGGCGCGAGTTTCCTTGATCAGCCAATATAGTCGGTACAAAAGATAGGCGACGATCAGGATCTCAACCAGGGAGGCGAAGTTTAATGACATCAACGTGCGTTTAATATAATTGATTCGATCCAAAATATGTGCCTCCGTTTTAGTTTATAATCTACATATAGATTCATTATACATTAGCCGCCAAAGTATGTCAGGCAAACGACCTTAAAAGGAACGCAAAATGATTTTTTTTAATTCAAACCGATCCAATACCCCGCCATCGGATTTACCTTTACTGCCACCCCACTGGATCCATGCTTTCCTGGCTGCCTGGTTTTTCGGTGCCGGGGTCCAACTGCTGCAAGGATGGAATGAGTCTGCCTATCTGACCCTTGAGTACTCCGGTTTCAAGGGCCTTGGCCTGCTCCTGGGGATCATCCTCGCCGCCATGGCGCTGATGCTCCATTTCGTCAAAAACAAGCGGACGTTGGTGAAACTGGCTTCCCTGGCCTTTTTATTCTTCTCCGCCACCCTGTTCATCCGCACCGGGGATCCCTCCCTCCATGTAGGGCTGTTTCTCCTTTCCCTGATCCATTTGGTCCTTACCCGCGACCTGGCGTTGGAGGGATTTGTCCGCAAACAGGCCTCATCATCCGCCGTATGGACCATGAACCTCAGTTTCAGCCTCTTCCTCCTCCTTAAATTGCCCATTGGGGATATCCTGTTGAATTCGGCCGAGCCCCTGCCATTTGATTTTAAACTCCTGGGGATCCTCCTCCTGGTGTCAGGTTTGACCATATGCCTTACTGCCATTGTGATTTACCAGCTCATGAATGATCCATACCCAGCCATCCCCAAGAGACCAGGGATTGGCGCCACCGGCATTATCAATTCCCTGGCCAACAGGAGCCCCTCAATTCTCCCAATGATTGCCCTGGCTGGTTTGGTGTTGGGCCTGCAAAGCTTTCTGGTGGGCAGGATCCTGTATGCCCGCTACCAGGGGCTGATGACCCCCACCTATGATTTTAATCTGTTTGCCCAAATGTTCTACTCCATGCGCTCTGATTTGACCCAAATGACGACTCTGGAAAGAAATATGCCCCTGTCCCATTTTGCAGTCCACATCTCACCGATTTACTACCTGATGCTGCCGGTGTTTTGGCTTTTTCCCGATCCCTCCACCCTGCAGATCGCTCAGGCGGTGATCGTAGCCTCCGGGATCATCCCGGTTCTTCTCATCTGCCGCCATTTCAAGCTGACGGCGGTTTTCACCGGCCTGGCTGCCCTGCTGTTCCTTTTCAGCCCGGCCTTCATCGTGTCAAGCTTTTATGACCTCCATGAAAACTGCTTTTTAGTCCCCCTCATCCTTTGGCTGGTTTATTTTGCAGCCACCGAAAAAACCATCCCCCTGATCCTGGCGACGCTTTTGACCTTGTTGGTCAAGGAGGATGCCGCCCTCTATGTCTGGGCGGTTGCCGGTTATTTGATCCTGGACCGGCGAAAGGTCAAACAGGGCTCCCTCATGTTTTTCGGATCAGCCGTTTATTTCCTCCTGGCTGCCAGCCTCTTGAAAAACAGCGGGGAAGGTCCCATGACCAACCGCTTCGCCAACATGATCGGCGAACCATCCCTTTCCCTCCTGTCAGTCCCTTTGACCGTATTGAGAAATCCCGGCTACGTCCTCCTGGAGATCTTCACCGGGGCTAAACTTGCCTATATCGCCGTAATGCTCCTCCCCTTGGGCATTATGCCGTTTTTCATCCGGCGCTATTCGGTGATGGTCCTGGCGGTGCCATTTTTTATCATGAACCTGATCTCCGACTACCCTTACCAGGCGGATATCCGGTTCCAGTATAATTACGGATCGGCAGCATTGCTGTTTTGCATGATGCTCCTATTCCTGAAGGACAGGGCAAATGACAGACGACCCGGTCGGTCTCCCAGCAAGGGGACTGGGCGGTTTGATCTCCCCCGGGCCCTGCTGTCCTTCGTCCTGGCAGTGGCAGTGGTCGCCTCGGTGTTCATAACTGCTTATTACCTTAAGCTATATGAAGTCTTCCCAAGGCGCTATCAGGCAGAAAAATCTCAGACCGATTCCATGAAAGCGGCCATGGCAGCCATCCCCCGTGACGCATCGGTACTTGCCAGCCCTTATCTTACCGGTTTTTTATCAGACCGGAGAGTCCTTTACGACACGGAATATAACTTTACAGATCCCGACTATTTCCCGGCTGACTACGTTGTCCTAGACCTTCGCCCCGATGATTTGGACATTAATCCCGCCCTCATCCAGCGGATAAGGGCGGACGGCTATCGGCTGATAACGGAGGTCCCCGGACTCCTCCAGGTTTATGCGAAACCCTCTCCCTGATCCACATGGGTTTGGCCGCAGCATTCTGATTTGTCCTTCCTGCTTTCCTTGGCTGTTGCCTTGTTTACTTTTCACCTGATTTTTTCTCCTGCCAATGGGAAACGGGAGCTGCATGGACAACCAGATGGTCCATGCAGCTCCCGCTTCTTTTTTAGATGCCGCCAATGATCCGTTTTTCGGCCATCAGCAGAGGGTTACCCTGAAAAAATTCCTAAGTGATAATTCCTGAGATTAGATGTTTCTCTGGGCAAAATTCTTAAGTTCAGCTTTGGGCTTAAAACCGATCAAGGTATCTACGACCTTGCCGTTTTTGAATGCCAGCAGGGAAGGGATCGATCCAACTCTGAATTTTGCTGCACTGGAAGGGTTTTCGTCGACGTTTATCTTAACGAACTTAACGTTGGTGATTTCTCCCGCTACTTCTTCCAAAAGGGGTGACAGCATTTTGCAGGGTCCGCACCAGCTTGCCCAAAAGTCAACTATTACCAATTCTTTCGAAGCCTCGACGACCTCGGCAAAGTTATCATCTTTAACATGTTCTATCATTGATTATTCCTCCGTTTTTTAAATATAGGTTTATTATAACAAAAAGTCAGTGGTTTTTTACAGTGGAGCTGATTGTTATCTGAATTTTAACCCAATTTTAGTAATCGGCTTAAAAAGACTCCCCAGTAATGATTTACAGCGCCTAAAATTTGAATGATCGGTGAACAGATTGAATCAGGTTATTCCTCCGGTTGTTCGGCTGGGTGAAGATCCGACCAGCTCTCCAATATTTTTTTCTTAGCCGGGAGGATAGAGGATGCTGACATGGAAAACGCATCCAGGCCCATCCGGAGGAGGATTGGGATCATCGCCACGTCCCCTGCCATCTCACCGCACATCCCGCAGGGGATGCCGCCGGCGTGGGCAGCCTCGATGGTCATCCTGATCAGCTTTAAGACGGCGGGATGCAGTGGATCATAAAGATAGGACACCTTTTCGCTCATCCGGTCGGCTGCCATGGAATATTGGATCAGATCATTGGTCCCGATGGAAAAAAAGTCACAGGCCTTGGCCAATTCATCCGCGATAATGGCAGCGGCCGGCACCTCGATCATGATCCCCCACTTGATGTCCCTTTGATAGGGAATCCCTTCCCGATCCAGCTCCGCCATGCACTCCTTCACCAGCTTCATGGCTGCCTGGTATTCTCCCAGGGAGGAGATCATGGGGAACATGACTTTTAAATTGCCATGGACCGACGCTCTCAGCAATGCCCGCAGCTGAGTCTTGAACAGCTCCGGCCGGTCCAGGCAGATCCGGATCGCCCGGTAGCCCATGAAGGGATTCACTTCATCCGGCAAATACAGATAGGGCAGCCGTTTATCCCCGCCGATATCCATGGTTCGGATGATGACGGGCTTCCCGGCCATCTTCCGGAGAACGATTTTATAGGCATCGGCTTGCTCCGTCTCACCGGGCAGGGACAGTCTGTCCATGAAGAGGAACTCGGTGCGAAACAGTCCGATCCCGTCGCCGCCCTTTTCAATAATGGCGTCCACATCCCCCACCTTGCCGATATTCCCCATAACCTCGATCCGCTTACCATCCAATGTCTCTGCCCTGGTGGTTTTCAAACCAGCCAGCTCGGTCTTCTGGTTTTGAAATTCAGCCATTTTCACCGAGTACCCCCGGATCACTGATTCCTCGGGATTGATCAGGATTTCCCCGGTGTTGCCATCCACAATGACGAAATCATCGGGTTTCAAAGCCGACAGCACGTTGGCGACCCCGACGACGGCCGGGATATCCAGTGTCCTGGCCATGATGGCGCTATGGGAGGTTTTGCCGCCGGTCTCAGTGACAAAGCCGATCACTTTTGAAGTATCCAGGGAGGCCGTATCGGAGGGGGACAGATCCCGGGCAGCGATGATGGTGCCATGTCCATAGAGTTCTGTCTGCTGGTTCACGCCAGCTAAGTTCCGCATGATCCGGGCCGATATGTCATTGATGTCCGATGAGCGCTCCCGCATATATTCATTTTCCATGGAATTGAATATGGAAATATATCTGGAGGTAACCAGTTCCAGCGCCTTCATTGCATTGATCCCGGTGTTTTCGATCTCAAAATCAACCGCCCCGATAAATTCAGGATCTTCCAAAATCATCAAATGGGCATCAAACACCATGGCCTCGTCTTCCCCCATGGAAAAAGCTGTTTTGTGCTTCAGGACATTGATTTGTTCCTTGGCTTTTTCAGTGGCTTGGTTAAGCTTGGCCTTTTCCTCCGCCGGATCATCCACAGTTTTATCCGTGACGGTTATTTTAATTTCCCGTTTTATATATACATGACCCATTGCATATCCGGATGATGCAGGTATCCCTTTTTTTATCATTGGCGGCTCCTTCAGTTGCTGGAATCTAAATTGGTTTTCAGGACCTGGGTGATCCCTTGGCCCTCTTTGCTAAGTATAAACTTTTTTGTGGTATTTGGAACCAGTTCCAGGGCTTTTTCCACATCCCCCTGGGCTAAAAACCGCCTGACCCGGGAAGCCGATATCACCTGCTGTGCCCTCTCCAGCCGGGGAATGACGATGAGTTCCACCCCGTAAGGTTCCAAAGTCGAGCGCAATACCCGGTTGTATTCATTGGTCAGGGGGTCTAAGGGTTCCTCCCCGACAAAGCGCTTGGTGATGTCCAGGGCTTTGGCAAAATACCGGCCGAAGATCCCGGCATCGGTCAGGGTATAGGCTTTTAAATCATCGTCCGCCTGTTTCAAAAAGTAAGTGGGAAAGGTGGCCGGGGATATGATATAGGGCCCCCCGGGAAGCACCTTGATCTGTCCATAGCGGCTTAATTCCTCCGCAGCAATCCTGTAGCGGGCAGCAAAGGGATAAACGGACCGATCCGCCTCCACGATGAAGATGAGGAGTTCATCCACGCTCTTTAAGGCCGTTTCGATCAGATGGAGGTGTCCCAATGTCATGGGGTTTAAATTCATGACGATGGCGCCTCTTTGCCCGGCCGCTCCCCCCACCAACGCTTTCAGCTGATCCATATAGCTGTGGATGGATACATTGCCGAATTCCAGGAGAACCGAATAGGGGGTGGCGATGATCTCCCGAAAACCCAGGGATTCGATCAGCGCCTGATTGGACGGGGTGGTAAAAATAAAACAGTGGTAAATGCCTGCCTGAAACAGATCCTCCAGCAAAGCAGCGATCAGTACCCCGGCTATGTTCTCACCACGGTAGGCTGCCTTCACCCCCAGATATTTTATGACATTGCCGTCTCGGGAAGCCGTGGCGATGATTTCCTCACCGCTTCTGACCAGGAACGTCCGATCCACTCCATCCCCGTAGACCATATTGAAGTTGTCTTTTAAAAACTCCGCCACTTCCCGCTTCGCTTCGGGATTCAATAAATTTAACCGGTCTGCAAAATAACTCATACTCACTACATCCCATCATCCAATCATTCTATCAAGTCCCGGGAATTTCCCAGTCGGCAACGGATCCGACGCTGCCCAGCCAATGGCCGTCCAAAGGATCTCTCCCGTTGGCATCCCTGGCTGTCTGGGTTCATTGCCTTCATTAACTTGTGTGATTTCCATTCTTTCTGTGATTTCCACTACTTCTGTGATTTCCACTACTTCTGTTATTTCTGTTATTTCTGTTATTTCTTTCTATAATATCCTAATTCTGCCGGTTTGGGGGAGAGGGCTCATCCAACATATTTGATCCATCGGCCGCTGGGTCAGCCGATGGATCAAATGGAGGCAGGATCATTCATCATTCCGGTAAGCCAAAAACCTCAGGATATACGGCATTCATGATATAAAGGGCGCCTTCAGCATAGCATGGTCCGGCATTATACAGGAAATACTGCTGGGGCAGATAACCGATCCGGCCTTCCCGGATCGCCGGAAT
>CAZOTM010000068.1:0-9839 GCA_964582675.1 uncultured Clostridiaceae bacterium | reverse complement strand
TCTTTCCAGGAAGAGTGACATTGAAAATCCACCAGGCAAAATATTAGGCAAAATATTAGGCAAAATAAAATATTACCAAGAACCGTCAATGATAAACCGAAGGAGGTTCACTGTAATCCATTCAACCGCTGAGCTGGAATCACTTACACCTCTGAACTGGAACTATTCACACCCCTTGGCTGGAAGCATCACACCCCTGAGTAACTGATGATCCTCGTTGAGCTTCGTTGAGCTTCGTTGAGCTTCGTTGAGCTTCGTTGTAACTTAAAATTCATAATTACCTTGACAATGGGTGTTATAATGGACATGGTTTTTGATCCAAATGAAGATTCAGGTCCACTTAAGTCAAGGAAAGGAAAATGAAATGCATACCACAAATATTAAGAATAAAATTAAGGAAGGAACTCAAAAAATGAAGATAAATGTTATAAAAAGAGGCAAAGCCGTCATTTTTACTGCAGTCGCCGGCTTCAGCATGCTGGTTACGAACCTTACGGCGGTTGCGGCTCCCCTGGTCAAGGCAGAAACACCCTGGGAAAAACCCACCTACGTATATGGTTCCGGGCTAAATGAGCAGGAAATCAAGGATACGGCAAAACTGCTCAGTGTCGATAATCAGGCAGTATTACAAATGGTGGTGGACGGCGCAGACATCGCTCATTATATCAATGGGTCCTCGTCGGATGAGGGTATGATCTCATCCGTGGTGGTGGAAAAAAGTTCAGCCGGTTCCGGTGTAAAGGTCTCCATCGTCAAGCAGGAAAACATCACGGATATCAACGAGATCCAGTATGCCAACGCCGCCATTACCGCCGGGGTCAAAGACGTTTCAATCAAGGTAGGAGCCATTCACCAGGTGACTGGAGAATCGGCTTTAACCGGAGTATACAAGGCAATGGAGGCCAATGGAGTTGTTCTGGATACGGACCGGATGGAGGTTGCCCAGGCTGAAATTGAAACCGTCAACGAAATCAGCAAGGACCTGAAGGAGGCAACGGGCTTCAGCCAAAAGTCCTTCGACCAGGTCATCATAAATATCAAAAACGAGTTGAATATATATTACAATAATCTGCCCGCCGACAAGAAAATCACTGTTGAGGATATCCGTGGTGTGGTGGAAAAGGCTTTAAAAGATAATGGGCTGGAGAATGTTGTCACCAATGCTCAGATCGATCAATTGACCGCTCTGTTTGAGAAATACGCCAAAACCGACGCGATTAACTCCAAGGAAGTGATCGGCCAGCTCAAGGATCTGTCGTCCAATCTGATCGCCAAGGCTGGGGAGATTTATAAGACTGCCGAGGCCTCCGGTCTCCTCGACAGCATCGCCGGCTTTTTCCGGGATCTGTTCAATTCCCTCATGAGTCTGTTGGGCAGATAAGTACCCTGATCCAAAGATCAGGCTTTCCCGGAATCCGTTCACTGGACAACCACTGATAAATCTTCTGATGGAATGTCACTGTAGACCCTGGGGAAATTTTAAAGAGCCTGCCATTTCTTGGAAATGGCAGGCTCTTTCATTGTTGTTCATTTCCTGGATGGTTTCCCAGGTTAATCCCTGTCGTGATCCTAAAGGGCCACTGGGGGATTGGCTGAAGGCATATGGACTCTGGTGGCTGCTTCCTGATCCAGGATCATCAGGCCGGGGCCTTCCTTGGATCTTCTGACTCTATCTACCCAGTCGTTGAAGTTATATTCCTCTTCACCCTGTTCCTTAACATACCAGTCAAGGAATTTCACTGCGTGGTAATCCTTGTCTGCCAGGGCTTGGGTATACAGATCATATATTTTTGAGGTGATGAATTTCTCGTGGACAAGTCCCTTTTCGAAGATATCCAACACTGACTCGTACTCATTGGTCTGGGCATCCAGGGCTCTGATTTCAAACTTCTCCCCGACAAATACTAAATATTCCATGAAGTATCTGCAGTGATCCATTTCTTCATCCGCCTGAACCTTGAACCATGATGCAAATCCATCGTAGGCTGCATCTCTTAAGTAGGATTCCATGCCGAAATATACATTCCGGGAATCATATTCATGTTTGATCTGCTCATTGAACATATCGAGCAGTTTTTCACTCATTGCCATTATTTATTCCTCCTGAATTGCTGTGGCGCTGCTTTCGCCTGCGGTCAGCATTTATTGCTGTCCTTGGCGCCTGGTCAGCGTCGGTTTGTTTATTTGTCCTTCTTCGATTATAGCCTTGTTTCACGTGATTCGTTTGAACTAATCGTATCATTTGTGTGAATTATTTATACTGATTATAATCTATGAAGGTTGAATCTGTTTGATCAGCCGAGTTTATCGCTTGATGTTGAAGAATGAGTCGATTCCGTGGTATTCGGCTGCTTCCGCCAGTTCTTCTTCGATTCTCAGGAGTTGATTGTACTTGGCAACCCGTTCACTTCTTGCCGGGGCGCCGGTCTTGATTTGGCCTGCATTGACTGCAACCACCAAGTCCGCAATGGTCGTATCCTCAGTTTCACCGGAGCGATGGGAAATGACAGCAGTGTAACCGGCCCGGTTCGCCATCTGAATGGCATCCAGAGTTTCCGTCAGGGTGCCGATCTGATTCAGCTTGATCAAGATCGAGTTGGCTACTCCCGATTCGATGCCCCGTTTGAGCCGCACGACATTGGTAACAAACAGATCATCGCCCACCAACTGGACTCTGTCGCCGATCCTGTCAGTCAAAAGTTTCCAGCCAGTCCAATCCTCTTCCGCCATTCCGTCTTCCAAGGAAATGATCGGATACTTGTTGACCAGGTTCTCCCAGTAATCCACCATTTCTTCCGAGGAAAGCTCTCTGCCTTCGCCGGCCAGAACATATTTTCCATCCTTGTAGAATTCCGAAGCTGCCGGATCCATGGCCAGCATCACATCAACACCCGGTTCGAAGCCGGCTTGCTTGATGGCATCCAGGATCACGATCAGCGCTTCTTCGTTGTTTTTCAAATTCGGGGCAAACCCGCCTTCGTCGCCTACTCCGGTGGCCAGTTTCTTCTCCTTGAGGACACCCTTTAAAGCGTGGTAGATCTGGGCTGCCATCTGCAGCGCTTCTTCAAAGGATTCAGCACCAACCGGCATGACCATGTATTCCTGGAAATCGATATTATTATCGGCATGGGCGCCCCCATTCATGATATTCATCATGGGGACGGGCAGGACCTTGGCATTTACGCCCCCCACATATTCATAGAGGGATAAGCCCAGATATCCGGCAGCCGCTTTGGCACAAGCCAGGGAAACCCCCAGGATGGCATTGGCGCCAAGTCTGCCCTTATTGTCAGTTCCGTCCAGCTCGATCATGATATTGTCGATGAGCACCTGATCCAGGACGTTTAAACCGATCAGCTCATTGGCGATGGTCTCATTCACGTTGTCTACGGCCTTTAAGACCCCTTTGCCGTTGTAGACGCTCTTATCCCCGTCTCTTAGCTCCACCGCTTCAAACTGGCCTGTGGAAGCGCCTGAGGGAACTGCAGCTCTGCCAACGGTTCCGTCTTCCAGAGTGACTTCCACCTCGATGGTGGGCATTGCCCTGGAGTCAAGGACTTGTCTGGCATAAATCTCAATTATTTCTACATACTGTTTCATTCATTATTTCCTTTCGTTGCTATCAAGTGAATTATTAAGGTTGGTCTTTCTAAACAAGGAGGCTGCTGTCATTTCAACCGGTTTGGGCAATTCCATTTCCTCCAGGAGGGTTGGGGCCAAATCAGCTAATACGCCAGTTCCCAGTATCTTTTGGGGATTTTCCGTCACATAAATCAGCGGTACTGGATTCGTGGTATGGGATGTGAAGGGCTCCCCGGTGGCATAATCCACCAATTGCTCGCAGTTGCCGTGATCTGCGGTCACCAGGACCGAGCCGCCCTTTTCAAGGACTTTGTCAATGACCCGCTTCATACAGTGATCCACTGTTTCCACAGCTTTGACCGCGGCTTCAAACACTCCGGTATGTCCAACCATATCACAGTTGGCATAATTCAGGATGATCAGGTCATAATAGTCCCGGCCGATGGCCTCCACTGCCCTGTCGGTTACCCCTTCGGCACTCATCTGCGGCATTAAGTCGTAGGTCGCCACTTTGGGTGAAGGGACCAGGATCCGGTCCTCTCCCTCATAGGGGATCTCCACTCCGCCGTTAAAAAAGAAAGTGACATGGGCATACTTCTCGGTTTCAGCGATCCGCAGCTGTTTTTTGCCATGCTTGGCGACAATTGCGCCCAGCATGTTGTCCAAAACCTGGGGCATATATGCCACTGTCACATTCCGAAGGGTCTTATCATACTGAGTCATGGTAATATAGTTGAGTTTCAAAGGATCTCTTTTAAAGGCCACAAAATCCAGGTCATTGATCGCTCTGGTCATTTCTCTCCCCCGGTCGGGCCGGAAGTTGAAGAAAATTACTGAATCGTTGTTTTTAAGTCTGGTCAAAGGCAGTCCATCCTCACCGGTGATTACCACCGGTTCAATGAATTCATCGGTGATTTCATTGAGGTAAGATTTCTCCATGTATTTGATGGGGTCATCTGCTGTTGCGCCCTCCCCCTTGACCATGGTGTTATAGGCTTTCTCCACCCTGTCCCATCGGTTATCCCGGTCCATTGCGTAGTATCTGCCGGAGATCGTTGCAATTTTCCCGATGCCTTCCTCTTTCATGGTTTCCTGAAGATCCTTCAGATACTCGACTCCGGCTGTAGGTGAAGTATCCCTGCCGTCCATGAAAGCGTGCAGGTAGACCTGTCTGACCCCCTTGATTGCCGCCAGTTTGATCAAGGCTTTGATATGATCGATGTGGGAATGGACTCCGCCATCGGAAACCAGACCGAGGAGATGGACATCCGCGTTATTTTTCACCGCCTCGTCCATTGCCAGAGTCAGGGCCGGGTTCTTAAAGAAGCTGCCCTGGCGGATCATTTCCGAGATTCTGGTCAGTTCCTGGTAGACTACTCTGCCCGCACCGATATTGGTATGTCCGACCTCGGAATTTCCCATCTGGCCTTCAGGCAGTCCAACTGCCAGGCCTGATGCTTTGATCGTCGTGTGGGGGTATTTATTCCAATAGCTGTCAAAATTTGGTTTCTTCGCTGAATACACTGCATTGCCATCGGTGTGGTCGGACAATCCGAAGCCGTCCAGAATCATCAGCATAACCGGTTTTTTCATAGATTTTATCCTTTCAGGATGGGATTTCTAAAAATTTACTATTTTCCCGAAATCGGCTGCTACCAGGGAGGCTCCGCCAACCAGTGCACCGTCGATATCGGACATTGCCATCTGCTCTTTGATCGTTGATGGCTTCACGGAACCGCCATACTGAATCCTCACCGCCTCAGCCACGTCTTTGCCATAAAGGATCTCCACCGTATTGCGGATGAACTTGATGGTGGCATTGGCATCTTCGGAGGTGGCTGTTTTACCAGTGCCGATGGCCCAAATCGGCTCATAGGCAATGATCATTTCAGTGACCTGCTCCGGCGAAAGATCCTTTAAGCCTTCTTTGATCTGGGTTTCCAGATGGCTTTCGGTCTCATTGGCATCTCTTTGTTCAAGCGTCTCTCCGCAGCACATGATTGGGATCAACTGATGATTGAATGCGCTTTTTAGCTTCTTATTCACTGTTTCATCGGTTTCATTAAAATACTGCCGTCTCTCGGAGTGTCCTATTATAACATACTCGACACCCATTTCTTCCAGCATCCCGGGAGAAATCTCGCCGGTATAGGCGCCTTTTTCTTCCCAGTGCATGTTTTGAGCCCCCACCATAATGTTGGAGCCCTTGAAAATATCTACCAGATCTTTGAGCTGGACGAAGGGAGCGCAGATGATGACTTCCGGTGAAGCATTCTTGACCAGGGGCAGTAATTCCTTGGCCACTTTGATCGCTTCATCCACTGTATAATGCATCTTCCAGTTACCGGCTATGACGGGTTTTCTCATTCTATTTATTCTCCTCTTAATATTCAGATAGTGATCAGTGCTCACTGATCACTGATTAGTGATTAGTTATTTATCATTTAATGCTGCGATACCGGGAAGTTCCTTGCCTTCCAAAAATTCCAGGGACGCGCCGCCTCCGGTGGATATATGGGTCATGTCATCGCCATAGCCCATCTGGTTGGCAGCCGCTGCTGAATCGCCTCCACCAACTACGGTGACAGCTTGGGATTTTGCCATGGCTTCCGCTACACTTCTGGTGCCCTCAGCAAAGTTGGGGAATTCAAATACGCCCATGGGTCCGTTCCAGATCACCGTCTTGGCGTTGTCGATGGCATTTTTGTAGAGCTGGATCGTTTTGGGTCCGATGTCCATGCCCATATAGCCATCAGGAATATTTTGATCCTCAGTCGCCAGGGGCGGGGTGGATTCCTTAAATTCAGCGCCGGCCACATGGTCAACGGGCAGCAGGAGCTCAACGCCCTTGGCTTTGGCTTTTTCCACCATTTCCAGAGCATAATCCTGTCTGTCCGCTTCCAGGAGTGATGTTCCGATACTGTAGCCCTGGGCTTTCAGGAAAGTATACGCCATTCCGCCGCCAATGATTAAAGTATCGACTTTCTCAAGGAGGGAATTGATGACGTTGATCTTATCGGAAACCTTGGCACCGCCCAAAATTGCCACAAACGGCCTTTCCGGATTATTCACTGCATTGCCGAGGAACTTGAGCTCTTTGGCGATCAGGAATCCGCCAACTGCCGTATCCAAATACTTGGTGACCCCTTGGGTGGAGGAATGAGCGCGGTGAGCTGAACCGAAGGCATCGTTGACATAAATGTCAGCCAGGGAAGCCAGTTCTTTTGAAAAAACATCATCGTTCTTGCCTTCTTCAGGCCTGAACCGCGTATTTTCCAAAACAACCACATCTCCGTCCTTCATCGCCGCAACACCAGCCTTGGCCTTTTCTCCGACGACATTGTCATCGGCAGCAAACACGACCGGTTGGCCAAGCTTTCCAGACAGCCTTTCTGCCACAGGCTTCAGGGAGAGATTTTTGTCAGGTCCTTTTGCCTTGCCCATATGTGAGCAAAGAATGACTTTGGCACCATTTTCAATAAGATACTTGATAGTCGGCAATGCCCCATCGATTCTTGACTCATCGGTGATTTTCCCATCTTTCATGGGAACGTTAAAATCACACCTTACAAGCACCCGTTTACCGGCTACAACAATGTCTTCCACAGTCTTCTTATCATAATTCATAAACTTTCTCTCCTCTTATTTATAAAAGGCCCGGAATATAACTGAGCTATACCCGGACCCTATTTTATATTTTACTACTTAACGCCGTCAACTGATGCCATGTGAGCAACCAGCTCCACAAGCTTGTTTGAATAGCCCCATTCGTTATCATACCAGGATACCAGTTTTACAAAATTATCGTTGAGTGCAATTCCGGCTTTTGCATCAAAGATGGAAGTTCTCTTGTCATGGATAAAATCGGAAGAAACCACTTCTTCTTCAGTGTATCCCAATATTCCCTTAAGTTCTCCCTCAGAGGCTGCCTTTACAGCTGCCTTGATTTCTTCGTAGGTGGCTGGCTTTTCCAGTCTGCAAGTCAAATCAACAACTGAAACATCCAGGGTGGGAACTCTAAAAGACATTCCGGTAAGCTTGCCGTTAAGCTCAGGGATGACCTTTCCAACTGCCTTGGCTGCGCCGGTGGAAGAAGGGATAATGTTGTAGGAAGCAGCTCTGCCGCCTCTCCAATCCTTGTTGGAAGGTCCATCCACGCTCTTCTGGGTAGCGGTGACCGAGTGGATTGTGCTCATGAGGCCTTCGACGATGCCGAACTTATCATTGATTACCTTGGCCAACGGTGCCAGGCAGTTGGTGGTGCAGGATGCATTGGAAACAACTGTCATATCAGAGGTGTAGGTTTTCTGATTGACGCCCATGACAAACATTGGTGCATCTGCCGAAGGAGCAGAAATCACTACTTTCTTGGCGCCGCCCTTGAAATGAGCCGAAGCTTTTTCAATGGTGGTGAAAATTCCGGTGCACTCCAGGATATATTCTGCGCCGGCTTCTGCCCACTTGATATTTGCCGGATCTTTTTCTGCAAATACCTTGACCTTCTGGCCTTCAACAATCAAGTAGCCGCCTTCCAGATCGACTTCGACTCCACCCTTGTATCCGCCGTGGATCGTATCATGGGTCAAAAGATACTTCATATATGGCAGGTCCATGAATGGGTCGTTGATGGCTACTACCTGAACCTCCGGATTCTCCAATGCTGCGGTAAAGGTCAGTTTGCCTATTCTACCAAATCCGTTTACGCCAACTTTAACTCTTTCCATTTAATCTCCTCCTGAATTCTGTAATTTATTTAATATTTTATTATCAATGCTTTGATAGCATATCAATCATTTGCTGTGCTGCCCTTTTATCTATTCTAAAAAGAGCCTGCACCAACGTTATTCCAAAAGGTTCACCACTGTCGGATTTTCGCTTCCCGCTTCAATTATAAACCATTTCATGTAATTATAAACCATTAATATTAAGAAACTGTTCAGCTACTTGTGAACATACTATGAAAGATTGAACTCATTTCAAAGCGCAGCGTTCTCCCCGGAGGCAATCGCTGATTCGGCTGATCCACCAAAATTACTGTTGGCTGATTTCCCCCTGGGGACCGCCCCATCTATTTATCCGGCCGGGAGACAGAAAAAAGCCGCCTCGCCCCATGGCTGGTATAGACGGGGATTTTATTACTGATGGCCCAAACCAATACTTCCAGGGTTTTTTCAGTTTTAAAATCTATGACATCCCGATTTAGTTTGTGGTACTTAAAGACGATCCGTTGTAAATCTGAAAGATCCTCCCAGGCCAAGTGGTCTACATCATAGACGCTGAAGGTTTCATACTGGCTGTGACGGTTACGGTATAATATATGCCCATCCCCAAATTCAATTTTTCTGCCCAGGGAGATGGTCTGGTAGAAAGCTACGGCACTAAAGATCATCAGGATGATGCCCGGCAGAAAAATCTCCCCCGTACCCAAAAAATAGTACCAGGAGCTGTAAATCAGGGATGTTGCGGCGAGGATTAAAAAAATGATCGCCAGGGACTGTTTTAATTTGGTATTTACCTTAACTGGATTTCCCACCATCACCCAGTCTCCCTGGAGAGACTTCGGGCTGTCCTTGCCATCCCGCCCTGAGCTGATTGCAAACACTGTAAATGCTGCGGACTTGCCGATAAACTCCCCCATCGGGGACTCTGGCGAATTGATTGAAGTAAACCTGCCTTTTTCAAAGCACCCCATATCCCTGTATTTCATTCCGGATACGGCGATGAACCGCCAGGCGGGATCATTCCCGCCGGCCTTTTCCAAGAGCCGGTCTCTGAAAGTTTCCAATACCTCCAAAACCGACAGGTCCTTAGGCAGGTCAAATGTTTCCGAAAAATTCGTGAGGATCTCCGTCTCGTTTTTATATGCAGTCCTGTCAAAGGTCACCCTCATTTTGTCCTCCGCAACCACCAAATCATTACTTAATAATAACACTTTTCCCAACAGGATGGTATCAATCCCTGTTTATGAATGACACCTGGCCTTATGGCCTTATGAATGACACTGGCCTTATGAATGACACTGGTCTTATGAATGACACTGCATATCCTGGGATATCCAGTGTCATCATGCGTTCCGCTGATTGGTTGTTTGTTTATTTTCTGATTCTCAATTACTGATTATAGATTACTGATTCTTATTCACCCTAAATTCCCGAAGAATTATAACGTGTTTGGTGGAATGACACCTAAGGACTTATATAAACCTTCCTGTTTCTTCGTCACTTCACCAACATGGATGGCACTTCCTGGATTTTCAA
>CAZOTM010000067.1:0-9885 GCA_964582675.1 uncultured Clostridiaceae bacterium | reverse complement strand
CATGGATATGCGGTACAGATTTTTAAAATACCATAGATTGTACCTTTAAAATAAGGTACAGCTCCCTGATGAGATGATCACTGTCATCGGTGTGTATCCCTGACGCCAACGGGCAGGCAGTCTGGTGGCTGCCTGCCCGTTTATCTGCTGGTTATCTGCTGGTTATCTGACCGGTTATTACGTCGTTCCAAGGGTCCGGCCATAATCAAAGGCTTTCAAGTTGGCTTCCGCCGTCTGCGAGGGGACTTTTTGCAGGATGGCGTTTTTAAAGCTCGCCTCGGATATTGGGATGACCTGGGAGAGTACCCCCAACAGGATCGTATTGGCGACCCGTTTATTGCCGAGGTTTTTGGCTTCCCCATCCGTGTCCAGGGCTATGAGGTGAAAGCCCAAACGGCGGATGGTTTCTTCAATATCTTCTGGATAGGAGGCTTTCTCCATGATCACCGGATTGGGCATGATCTTTTTGCGGTTCATGATCACGGTGCCCTTGGGCTTGACTTTGTCCAAATAGCGCAGGGTTTCCAGTTCCTCCAGCCCGACGAGGACATCCACGGAACGGTCCGGAATGTTGGGGGTGGAGACTTTGGGACCGTAACGGACCGATCCGTAGATCTTGCCGCCTCGTTGGGCCAGGCCGATGACGTCGCTGCTGGCAACGTCATGGCCGTCCAGATAAGCGGCGGTGGAGATGATATCCGTGGTCATGACCAGTCCCTGGCCGCCGACTCCACCGATCATGATATTGACTATTTCCATACCTGTTTCATCTCCTTCAGGGGTTTTATGGCGTTCACCGGGCAGACCTGGGAGCAGACCGAACAGCCGACGCACATGTCCGGGTCGATATGGCTCTTGAGGGCGTTGATCCCGGCGTATTGGTGCATGTTGATGGGGGGACAGTTGGTGTTGACACAGTTCCGGCAGCCAATACAGATGGATGGATCCACCCCATAGGGGGGGTGGACGATTTTAAAATTCAGGGCACAGGGGCGCTCCATGATGAGCACCGAGATCCCCGGCCGCTTCATGGCTTCCTTGATGGTTTTCTGCAGGGTTTTGACCTGGAACTGGTCCACGGTTTGCACATCGGTGACGCCGCAGGCCGATACGATGCTTTTTATGGATATGAAGTGGCGGGGATTGGTCTTGGCTTCATCCCCATACAGCTGGTTGGTCGTCATGGTGGCCTGACCGCCGGTCATGGCAGTGGTTCGATTATCCATGCAGATCACCGTGATGTTCTCCGTTTCATCGGACAGCTGGACCATGCCGGACAAACCGGAATGGAAAAAAGTGCCGTCCCCAATGGTGGCCACCAGGGGTGTCTCGATTCCCGCCAGGCGGTTGGCTTTGGCCATTCCCAATACCATACCCAGGGATGCGCCCATGGAAATATTGGTTTTGTGGACCTCAAAGGGCGGTAAAAACCCCAGGGAATAGCAGCCGATGTCACCAACTACTGTGGCCTTGCCTTTCTTTAAGGCATCAAACACCGGCCGGTGGGGACAGCCGGCACAAAGCATGGGGGTGCGGTCGATGACCTCCGGAAGGGACAGGGGATCATGTCCGGCCGCTGTCGTCTCGGATAGGGCAGGGTCAGCCCCTGTTCCTGGCAAAGCTTCACCGGCCATTCCAAAGGGCTGGAGTCGGACGCCGGCTTTTATTAAACCCTGACGGATCTCGGCAAACTGGAGCTCGCCGGTAAAGGAAAAGTACTTTTTTCCTTCGCAAGCCACACCGCGGCTCTTGAGCTCCTTCTCAATGACCGGCATCATTTCCTCCAGGACCAGGACCTGTTGGTAGGCTTTGGCCAAATCCCTGATTTTCTCCACCGGCAAGGGCCAAACCATGCCCAATTTGTAGATGTCCACCGCGGCATCGATCTCCTTCAAGACCCCGTACACCATTCCCGAGGTGACGACCAGAGTATCGGCGCCTTTGGTCTCCAGACGGTTTAACCGGGAGGTCTGGTTGTACCGCTCCAGCCCCTCCATCCGCTCCTTCATGAAATACTGCTGATGGTTGGAGTAGGGGGGCAGCATGCAGAAATTGGATTGATCCTCGTGAAAGCCGGCGATGGTGGAATCCTGCCGGTTTTCCAGTTGGACGATCCCCCGGGCATGGCACAGCCGGGAGGTGGTGCGGACCATTACCGGGGTTTGGAATTCTTCTGACAGTTTGAGGGCGGCTTTGGTATAATCCTTGGCCTCCATGGGCGTCCCGGGATCCAGTAAGGGGATATTGGCAAACTGGGCCAGAAGCCTTGAATCCTGCTCATTTTGGGAGGAGGACAGTCCCGGGTCATCTCCGATGGCCAATACGAAGCCGCCGATGGTTTTAGTTTGGGTGAAGGTCATCAAGGGGTCCAGGGCGATGTTCAACCCCACGTGTTTCATGATGCAGATGGTTCGGGCCCCGGTAATGGATGCGCCCATGGCCATCTCCATGGCAACTTTTTCATTGGCAGCCCAGGCAGCGTCAATGCCGTCCAATTGCTTCAGCGTCTCGGTGATGGAAACAGTGGGGGAGCCTGGATAAGCAGCGGCGACCTTGCCGCCGGCCTCCCAAAACCCTCTGGCAATTGCCTCGTTTCCAGTTATGACTACATTTTCAGGCATGGTGTTACCTCCAGGGAACATGAATTTTGTTTATAAAACTATTATACCAATTTAAACGGTTTCGATTTTTATAATTGCGTTTAAATCCACTGTTCTCCAAATTTATAATAGTTTATCCGCATTATATTGAAGAAGTAATAAATTTTCGGAATAAATCCATATAATTTTTACTAATCTGGAAATAAAATTAAATAAGGGGTATAATTGGATGACATTAATATGTACTTAACTTTTTAAATGTACTTTGGCATCAACTCCCTGAGGATTGACCGGATGAAAACCGACCGACTGAAAACCGTCCGACTGAAAACCGTCCGGCTGTAATTCGTCCGACTGAAAATCCTCCGCTATAGCCTGGGATCCATTCCAAAGTCCATCGCTGCAAGTGTGATGGGTTATTGGGGTGATCCGGGTACATCACTGATCGAACCTGGATACCACATGATTCCATGTGGATACCAGGGTGCAATAACCTTTAAGATATACGACACAAGATACCTAACTGAAAATATAAATAATAAGGACACCAGACAATTCAATAGCGGACGCAAGGGTGGATAGACGGCCATTTGGCGGTTCGATTGCTCTTTTTCTATTTTGATGAATAGCGGTCGGTGATTGGATCAATGGAATATGGAGAACTTAAATGCTGGGAATACGTGACCGTTCTTTAAAAAATGGTCTTAGACTGATAACAATCAAAAAACCGGGCGCCTTGATGGCGGTCAATTTCGGCATTGCCTCCGGGGCGATGTATGATCCCCCTGAACTCAAAGGCATCTCCCATTTTATGGAACATATGCTGTTTACCGGCACCACGAATCGGACCCATGGCGCCATTAATGAGGAATTTGAAGCCCTGGGCGGCGATGTCAATGCCTTCACCGACCTGACGGCTACGGTCCTGTCCGCTTCGGCGCTGGACTCGGAATTGCCGGGGGCACTGGCTGTCATCGCCGATCTCCTCCGCAATTCCATCTTTCCTGAAATCGAAACGGAACGGGAACGGGGGGTCATCCTGTCAGAATACCGGGAAGGCCTGGAGGACATTGAGACCATCACCTTTGACCGGCTCTATGCGGGGGCGTTTCCCAAGGATCCCCTGCGCTACGATGTAATCGGCACGGAAAAGACCATCAAAGGGATCACGGCGGCGGATCTGCGCAGCCACTATCAGACAACCGTTGTCCCGCAAAATTGTGTTTTAGTGATCATTTCACCCAGGCCCCACCGGGAGGTGGAAGCCCTGGTCAAGGGCAATTTTGCAGACTGGCAGGGACCTGCCCCAATAAAACCCGACTTTCCGCACTTGAAAAAACGGGCCGGGGAATCCACCTATCGTCGGGATAACAGCGAAATGTCCACCGTTGCCCTGCTCTACAGCTTCCCTCCCCTGGATGATAAAACGGAAATAGCCATGCGGATATTGAATCATAAACTGGGGGATTCGGATAACTCCCTCCTGTTCAAGGAAGTCCGGTTAAAACGCGGCCTGGCCTATGATATCTACAGCTCCCTGGATACCACGGAGGGTGTCAACACCCTGGAGATCTACTGTGCCATGGATCCGGAGAACCTGTCCGAGGTCTACACCATCATCCGGGAGACCATCGCCGGCTTAGCCGACGGCAGCCTGTATTTCCCGGCGGAGACGTTGGATTTGATGAAAAAAGTCACCCGCACCCATGTGGCCAACCTATTGGATGATACCCAGTCCCTGGCCCACTATGTCACCGGCAACGCCCTGGAGGGAAAAACCCTCTTGAAATATGTGGAGGATGCCCTGATCATGGACTCCATCACCCTGGAGGATATTTACGCAGCTGCCGCCATGGTATTTAAGGATCCTGCCATCCATTTTGTCATTCCGTCCTGACGAGGTATCCAGTGAAGATCATAACCATCCAGCCAAGTGATAAAACGGGCACTCAATATCGCCTGACCAATGAAGCGGGCAAAACCTTTGAGCTGTCCACCGAAGTCCTCTTCAAGAGGAATCTAAAACCGGAGTCGGAGATCGACGAAGGGGAGCTCCTCGCCCTCATGGCGGAGGATGCCCGGATCAAGGCCAAAAACCAGGCGCTGCGCCTGCTGGACTTCCGGATGCGGACCGTAGCGGAGGTCAGGGAAAAATTAGCCGGTCAGGGCTTTGCCAAAGCGGTAATTGCAGACACCATTACCAGTCTGGAGGACTACGGCTTTTTGAACGATGCGGAGTATGCCCGCCTCTATATCAAAGACAAACTTGCCTCGGCGGGAAAACATAAACTGAGTTACGATCTCCTCAACAAGGGGATCGACCCGGCAACGGTCAAAGCGGCCCTGGAAGGGACCGATGAGGACGAAGAGCTGACTGCCTGTTACAATCTGGCCTACAAGAAGTACGTCACCCTGAAGACCCGGGAGATGGATGAAGGCAAGCTCAAGGAAAAAGTCTACCGCTATTTGATTGGCAAAGGCTATTCCTACGACCTGATCAAACAAGCCTATGCTGCCGTTATTGCAAAAACCAACGATGAAATTGACTTAACATAGAATTAACCCATGTCGTTTAGAATGGTTATGTTATTAAACAGAGGTGTTCAAAAATGGGAGAAAAATATAGTATCGGGTTGGACGTAGGTTCAACCACCGTAAAAATCGTCGTCTTGGACGAAGCTCGTCAGATGATCTATTCCACTTATCGAAGACATTTTTCCGATGTGCGCAGCACCGTCCAGGGTATTGTGGACGATGTCTATAAGATCATCGGCGATAAATATGTGACCATCAATGTGGCCGGCTCCGGCGGACTGGGGATCGCTGAACTCATCGGGATCTCCTTTTCCCAGGAAGTCATCGCCTGTACCAGAGCTGTGGAGACCCTGATCCCCCGCACTGATGTGGCCATCGAACTGGGGGGCGAGGATGCCAAGATCACGTACTTTGGCTCTGCCATGGATCAACGGATGAACGGGACCTGTGCCGGCGGCACCGGTGCCTTCATCGACCAGATGGCTTCCCTGTTGAAGACCGATGCTTCGGGGTTGGACCGTTTGGCGGAAAACCATACCTCGATTTATCCCATTGCCGCCCGGTGCGGTGTGTTTGCCAAAACCGATGTCCAGCCGCTGATCAACGAGGGGGCCAGGGCGGAGGATATTGCTGCCTCCGTCTTCCAGGCGGTGGTCAACCAGACGATCTCCGGCTTGGCCTGCGGCCGGCCCATCAAGGGCAATGTGGCCTTGATCGGCGGCCCCCTGTATTTTCTGCCCCAGCTGCGCCAACGCTTCATCGAGACGTTGAAGCTGTCTGGGGATCAGATCATCGCCCCGGACAACTCCAATCTGTTTGTGGCCATCGGTGCCGCGTTGATCTCGGAGCAATCCGTCCCCGTATCCTTCCATACCGTCATCGACAAACTCCGACGGCGCAAGGAGATCACCCTGAGCGAAGTCAGCCGCCTGGACCCCCTTTTTAAGGACGAAGCCGAACGGGCCGCCTTTCTGGAGCGCCATGCCAAGGCCCGGGTTGTCCGCAAGGCCATCGGGGAAGTCTCCGGACCGGTCTATTTGGGGATCGATGCCGGTTCCACCACCAGCAAGGTGGCGGTGATCGACGGGGATAAAAACCTGATCTATTCCTATTATGGTTCCAATGAAGGCAAACCCCTGGATAAAGTGGTGGAGGAAGTTAAAAACGTCTACGCCGCCCTCCATGATGATGTCTATATCGCCAACGCCTGTGTCACCGGCTACGGGGAGAATCTCATTAAGGAAGCCTTAAACATCGACATCGGGGAAATTGAAACCATTGCCCACTATAAAGCCTCCAATCATTTTTTAAACGGCGTGGATTTCATTCTGGACATTGGCGGCCAGGATATGAAGTGTCTGCGCGTCAAAAACGGGGTCATCGACTCCATCCTCCTCAACGAGGCCTGCTCTTCGGGCTGCGGTTCCTTTATTGAGACCTTTGCCAAGGGTTTGAATACGACACCCCAGGAATTTGCCAAGGAAGCGGTGGCTTCCCAGTCCCCCGTGGATTTGGGGACCCGCTGCACCGTGTTCATGAATTCCCGGGTCAAACAGGCCCAGAAGGAAGGGGCGTCGGTGGGGGACATCTCCGCCGGTCTGTCCTATTCGGTGATTAAAAATGCCCTCTATAAGGTCATCAAGATCCGCAATGCGGCGGAGATGGGCAAAAAGGTCATCGTCCAGGGGGGCACTTTCCATAATGACGCCGTCTTAAGAGCCTTTGAGACCGTGTCCGGAGTGGAAGCTGTCCGGCCGGATATCGCCGGCCTGATGGGCGCTTACGGCTCCGCGTTGATCGCTTTGGAACGGAGCACTCCGGGAAGAGTTTCCACCATGCGTTCCCGGGAAGCTGTGGATCACTTTGCCTATGAAGTGGAAATGAAACGCTGCGGCTTATGTGCCAATAACTGCCAGTTGACGGTGAGCGATTTTGGCGAAGGCAAGCTGTTCTTCTCCGGCAACCGCTGTGACCGGCCTTTGGGCAAGCTTGAAAAAAGCCTCATCCCCAATGCCTTTGCCTATAAATTCAAACGGGCCTTCGACTACAAAGGGCTGCCCAAAGAGGCGGCCAAACGCGGAACCATCGGCATCCCCCGGGTCCTCAACCTCTATGAGAACTATCCCTTCTGGCATACGGTCCTGACGGATCTGGGCTATCAGGTCATCCTGTCCCCCCAATCCACGAAGAAGATCTATGAGATGGGCATGGAGACGATCCCGTCTGAGTCGGTCTGCTATCCGGCCAAGATCGTCCACGGCCACATCGAGTATCTCCTGAAAAAAAATCCGGATATCATTTTCTATCCCTGCATTCCCTATGAACATCAGGAATTCAAGAGTTCGGACAACCACTACAACTGTCCCATTGTCACTTCCTATCCGGAAGTCATTAAAAACAACGTGGACGGGCTGAAAACCCATTCGGTCAAATTAATGGATCCCTTCATCAATCTGGGGGATACCAGGGGCTTGGCCAGGCGGCTGTTCAGCATTTTCCGGCCGGTGGCTGACATCACCTTAAGGGAGTGGCAGGTGGCGGTGGATAAGGGATTAGCGGAAACCGAACGCTATAAGTCTGACATCCGCAAATACGGCGAGGATACCTTAAAGTATATGGAAGATCATGACATCAAGGGGATCGTCCTGGCCGGGCGGCCTTACCATGTGGATCCCGAGATCCACCATGGCATCCCGGATGTTATCAATTCCTTCAATATGGCGGTCCTGACGGAGGATTCCGTCTGCCACCTGGACAAGACGGAGGATCGGGAACTTCGGGTGGTGGACCAATGGGCTTACCATTCCCGCCTTTATCACGCTGCCGGCTTTGTAGCCCAGCGGGACGATCTGGAGCTGGTGCAGCTGAATTCCTTTGGCTGCGGCCTGGATGCGGTGACCACCGATCAGGTCCAGGAGATCCTCAATTCCGAGGGCAAGATCTATACCTGCCTGAAAATCGATGAGGGTAATAACCTTGGCGCTGCCAGGATCCGGATCCGGTCGCTGAAGGCGGCCATGGAAGAGCGGATCAACAACGGCTACCAGCCGGTGAAAACCCCGGTGGACAATTCACCCATCATCTTTACCAAGGCTATGAAAGACAAGCACACTTTGTTGTCGCCCCAATTGTCACCCATCCACATGCAGTTCGTGGAAGCGGCCTTCCGCTACTCCGGATTCAAGGCAGAGCTCCTGCCGGAGGTGGATCCCGGCGCAGTGGACGCTGGCTTGAAGTATGTCAACAATGATGCCTGCTATCCCACCATATTAGTGACCGGGCAATTGATCAATGCCCTGCAGAGCGGCAAATATGATTTAAACAACACCTCCGTCCTGATCACCCAGACCGGCGGCGGCTGCCGGGCGACCAATTATGTGGCCTTCATCCGCAAAGCCTTAAAGGATGCCGGCTTCGGCAATGTCCCCTGCGTACCTTTATCGGTCCAGGGCTTGGAAAGCCATCCGGGCATGAAGTTTGATCTGCGGACGATCCTAAGGGCCTTCCAGGGGATGATCTATGGCGATCTGCTGATGCGGGTCCTCTACCGGGTAAGACCCTACGAGGAAACCCCAGGCTCTGCCAATGCCTTGTACAAACAGTGGGCGGCCAAATGCATCGCCTCCCTGCAAAACGGCAATTTCTCCGAATACGAGAGCAACTGCCGAGCCATCGTCCGCGATTTCGACACCCTGCCCATCAAAAACATCGTGAAGCCGAAGGTCGGCCTGGTGGGGGAGATCCTGGTGAAATTCCATCCCACGGCCAATAATTCTGTGGTGGATGTCATCGAAAAGGAAGGGGCGGAAGCCGTAATGCCTGATCTCATCGATTTCTTCCAGTATTCCTTCGTCAATACGGACTACAAGGTCAAAAACCTGGGGGCCGACTTTAAGTCGGGTATGGTGGGTCATGCCGGGGTAGCCGGTATCGACTTCTACCGCAAAGCCATGCGGCAGGCCTTGAAGAAAAGTCAGCGGTTCACTCCGCCGGCGGATATCTACAAGTTGGCCATGCTCACCGAACCCATCCTCCAGCTGGGGAACATGACCGGTGAAGGCTGGTTTTTAACCGGGGAGATGTTAGAACTCATCGAGAGCGGCGTCAACAACATCATCTGCATGCAGCCCTTCGCCTGTCTGCCTAACCACGTCACCGGCAAGGGCATGATCAAGAAGCTCCGGGAAGTTCATCCCGAAGCCAATATTGCCGCCATCGACTATGATCCGGGGGCATCTGAAGTCAATCAGCTCAATCGGATCAAACTGATGCTGTCCGTGGCCTTCAAGAATCTCAAGGGCAAGCCGGTCCTGGACCTTTCGGAGATGAATACCACGGGCAAACAGCGAGCCTTGACTCTGTCGGAGAATCATATATAATTAAAGCAGTAAAAACCTATAACGCATATGCAGTGAAGAAGAGGAGTACGTCCTTGGAGTATGGAAGAGAGCGGAAGATGGTGGGAATTCCGTATACGAGGGGACTGAAGGTAGCTTCTGAGCATTTCCGGTGAATCCAGCAGTAACCGGAAACGGTCCGGATGACCGTTATTTAATGAGAGCTCATGTCATGTGAGAATTAAGGTGGTACCGCGGGTCTTCGTCCTTATGGACGAAGGCTCTTTTTTTGTTCCTGATCAAAGGAATCATATGAATCAATTCAAACGGATCAACGGATCAAACGGATCAACCGATCAAACGGATCAACCGATCAAACGGATCAACCAGATCAACCAGATCAACAATGGAGT
>CAZOTM010000066.1:0-10148 GCA_964582675.1 uncultured Clostridiaceae bacterium | reverse complement strand
TCTGCTACTCTATTCGCCCCATCTCAGATGGGGGTTTAATGAGCTTTCTCAATTAACCCAAGCCCAATTAAAAGTAACCCAAGCCCAATTAAAAGTAACCCAAGCCCACTAAAGTAACCCAGGATCAGTCATCAAGGCTTGACTTGTCCCTGCTCAATCCGGGTTGGGCACCCACCAGCTTGTTAAGACCAAAAAATACAGACTGCTCAACCGCAATCTGTATTTTTGTCCTGGATAAGCCGCTGACTGTCTAAACTCACCTTGGCAGGAACTGTTTAAGGCTGAGCGGTCTGTTAATTTTTGTCTGGATATTATGTAATGGAGGCCTCGTAGATGGAATCCACTGCCGCCTTGAGCATACCGTCAAACTCTGCCTCGGTCTGATTGGCATTCAAGCCTTCTGACAGGGCTCGGGAGAAGGAAGCGATCAATCCATGATTCTTTTTCAGCATTTCATTGGACTCTTCTCTGGAATATCCGCCGGACAATGCCACTACTCTGATGACTGCCGGATGAGCGATGAGCTCTTTGTAGAAATCCGGAGCGGTAGGGATGGAAACCTTCAGCATTACTTTGTCATCCTTAGGCAGCCTGTCCAATGCCTTTAAGAGTTCTGCCTTTAAGATGGCTTCGCACTCTGCCTTATCAGGTGATTTTATGTTAACTTCCGGCTCAATGATTGGCACCAGACCGGCGGCAATAATTTCCTTGCCGATCTCGAACTGCTGCTCAACAAGCTTCTTGATTCCCACTGGGTTGGCGCTGTTGATGACGGATCTCATCTTGGTTCCGAAGATATTTCTTTCGTTGGCTCGCTTCAAAAGGTCAGATAGACCGGCAATGGGCTTCATGAGCTGAACCCCGTCGGCTTCATCGGCCAGGCCCTTGTCTACTTTAAGGAAGGGAACAATCCCTTTGACATCCCATAAATAATCACCGGTTTTCCTGCCGTCAATCTCTCTGTCCATGGTCTGCTCAAATAAGATGGCGCCAAGGATCCTGTCACCGTTAAATGACGGGCTCTTGATGATTCTTGTTCGCATGGCATGAACCAGGTCGTACATTTCCGCTTCATTGGAGAACGCATCCCCCATAACTCCGTATGATGCCAATGCCTTGGGTGTCGATCCGCCGCTCTGATCGAGAGCTGCGATAAAGCCTTTCCCATTCTGCATTCTTTCAACTTGTGCTTTATTCATTAAATAACCTCTTTCCCAGTTAATATTTTCAGATCTGCAATCTGATGGTTAACTGATTTTATACACTGTATCCGAACCCTAAAGACAGGATTAAACTACCGGTTGATATCGAATCGGCAAGCTTTCCTCTCAATAAGCGGTTTGGAACTTTAAGTTCAGCCCGCTGTACGCCCCATGGTTCTTGGCGATCCTGGTGATTTCCTTCGGGCTCAAGTGGATATTTTCATTGTTTACCATGAAATGGATCGTCTTGAGTTTTTCAAAGACCTCCTGATTGGCCATGGCATCATTGGCCGCCCGATGCCTGCCTTCCCAATTCACCCACAAGAGCTCGCACAGATTGCCCAGCCCGCAGGTCCCCTGGATGAATTCCCTGGAAAAATGCAGGGTATCAAACACCGGGTTGTCGAATTCAATTCCGCAGGCGCCCCCCACGGCAATCAGATTCTTCATGTCGTTTTGGATGACGTCGTGGCCGACGATGATATGGCTGCCGATGAATTCCTTCAGTTCCGGCAAAACCTGCCAGATGTTTCGCCTTCCGGAAACCATGCTGTCAGTTATGCCGGTCAGCCTGGTGATCTCCCGGGGGATCTTCATGCCCGGGTCCACCAGTCTGGTATAGACCTTGCTGACTCTGCCCCGGATGACTTTTACCGCGCCGATTTCAATGATTCGGTTGGCAGGCCTTGAGGTGGTTTCAATGTCCAGGCAGACATAGGTATCAAAGTAAGGATCTTCGATGATCCGATCCTTTCTCAGTACCCGTACCAGCTCTTCCATAAAACATCCCGCCTTTCTTTTCTTAGGTTGTTTTGGTCTAGGTTAAGTATACGCTGTTTACACAGGTTTTGCCAAAATTATGCTCCATATGTAACAACAAATTAACGATTACTGAATTGAAAAAGTAAATCCCACCCCCAAGGATCCTCCTGGAGAACGTACCTTCTGTAAATGCCAAAGTGGATTTTACTTCTGCAAATGGCGAAGATGGGGTTGATGCCCCACTGGAGTTAAGAAATGAAGAAGCCGCTCACTTGACGTTGGATGATAGGATCCTAATCCAGAAACTGTTCACGCAAAGGACTCCTTTCGGCAAATCGCCGGAGATCGGGTCATAATCACCACAAAGGAACGCAAGCTGACCTGCCAAATGGACAGTCAATTCACCATCCTGCCGAACCAACTGCGTGACATTTTGTCTGAATCCACGACCGAAAAAAGCCTGGTCCCCTGCACCCCGGCCCGGGTTGACTCGCCCCGGCTGCTGGTTTTCGCAGCTCTGGCATCAGAGCCACCGTTTAACTAAAATCGATAACTGATCGCTGCAAAAAGACCGCCCTTTGCCGTTTTGAAGGCAGGAAGGCGGTCTTTCAATTGGCTTATTTAGATGGTCCGAGGCTGGTTGGGGTTATGCTTTGCCGTCGCAGCCAAGCACGTTTTTGATCTTGTGTGCGACCAGGCCCTTGATGGCGCTGCGGGCCGGAGCGAGGTATTGACGCGGATCAAAGTGGCTTGGATTTTCAGCCAGGTACTTGCGGATCGTACCGGTCATGGCCAAGCGCAGGTCTGAATCAATGTTGATCTTGCAGACAGCCATGCTGGCAGCCTGACGGAGCATATCTTCGGGAATGCCGATGGCATCCGGCATGTTGCCGCCGAACTGGTTGATCATTTGAACATATTCCGGGATGACGGAGCTGGCTCCGTGCAGAACGATGGGGAAGCCAGGAAGGCGCTTCGCGACTTCTTCGAGAATGTCAAAGCGCAGTTGCGGCTTCACGCCCGGCTTGAACTTGAAAGCGCCGTGGCTGGTGCCGATGGCAATCGCCAGGGAGTCGCAGCCCGTACGGGTAACGAAGTCATAAACCTGATCCGGGTTGGTAAAGGAGGCATTCTCAGCAGCCACGTTGACTGCGTCCTCGATGCCGGCCAGACGGCCCAATTCTGCCTCGACGGTTACATTACGCTGGTGGGCATATTCGACGACGCGCTTGGTCAGCTCGACGTTCTCTTCATAGTCGTGATGGGAGCCGTCGATCATGACGGATGTGAAACCACCGTCGATGCAGCTCTTGCACAGCTCAAAGGTATCACCATGATCCAGGTGAAGGGCAATGGGAAGCCCTGTCTCAATAACCGCCGCCTCAACCAGCTTCGTCAGGTAGGTGTGGTTGGCATACTTCCGGGCGCCGGCAGAGACCTGGAGGATCAGGGGCGCATTGAGTTCCTTGGCAGCTTCAGTGATTCCCTGGATGATCTCCATGTTGTTGACGTTAAATGCGCCAAGCGCATACCCGCCTTCATAGGCCTTTTTAAACAGTTCAGTCGTGTTGACCAGTGGCATAACAGTCATCTCCTTCTACTTCTTACCGGACCGTCACCGGTTCCGGTTGATCAGTGAATATTTCCTACTTGCGAATAATTTGATTAATATCATTCTATCGGTTGTCGCACCTCGCGTCAACTCAAAACTGCTCAGCCGCATGGGGTAAACACACCAATTCCTCTTCCCTTGAAGCAGCAAATGACCTTTTCTTGTCATTTGTCGTTTTTGGGCTTATGAATGGTTTCCATAGTTTATAAGAAGGTGTGGAATCAACTAATGAAGTTACTTTTTCAATTGACCCAATCGAAGGATAAGCCGATCCGTTTTGGATTTTTCCTTCACTGCGATCCGGACAAATTCCCCCCGCAACCCCAGCATATCCGACAGGGGCCGGATCAGGATGCCGGCTTGTCTTAGGAAATCCGTCAGTCCCGCCGCCGAGATGAAGCGGGGGCTTAATTCAGCCATGACAAAATTGGCCCGGGAGGGGAAAACCTGTGCAAACAGCCCTCTCTCCTCCAGCTTCTCCTGGAGGTAAGCCCGGTTGGCCCGGTTGTCAGCTTGGGATTTGATCAAAAAGGCCTCGTCCCCCAGCATGATTGTGGCGATGGCTTCATCAAAGGTGCCCACACTCCAGGGGGTCTGTCTTGCTTCCAGCTGCCTTTGGAGTGTCTCCTTGGCCGACACGGCGTAGCCCAGCCTTAGTCCGGGGAGGCAGAAAAATTTGGTCAACGCTTTGACGACGATCAGATTGGGAAATTGGGGGAGGAGGTCCAGGATCATTTCCTCCCTTGGCAGATATTCGCCGAAGGTCTCATCCACCAGGGTATGCCAACCTGCCGCTTGCGCAGTTTGGAGGTAGGCGCAGAATGCCCGTTTATCCAGGACCTGGCCGTCCGGGTTATTGGGGTTGGTCAGGATGAGGAGGGTATCCCGGTTCATTTTCCCGGCGATGGTGTCAAAAAACGCCTTGCCCCGGGCCGCCGCCATGGTGCTACCATCGGGTTTTAAGTCCGCATAGACCGGGATAAACTCCATTGCCAGGCCGTGCCGGAGGGCGGAGGCTTCGTATTCGGTAAAACTGGGCACGGGGATCAATACCCTGGCGAAGAGGGAAATCAGGTGGTCCGTAACCTCGGAGGCTCCGTTTCCGGGAGTGATCATCCCCGCCGTAAAGATTTCGGTCTCCCTGATTGGACCGCACAGCCGGTTCAAATAGTTGGCCAGGGTTTGCCGCAGGGCCCGGTATTCCAGGTCCGGATAATGCCTGGCCCTCTCCAGGATGGCGGGCAGCTGTTCGTAAACCGCCCCGGGCAGCTCCCCCGGGTTGATGTTGCTGGACAAATCGATGATGGCGCTGTTTAAATCTCCATCATTTCCGGTATTTTCCGGATTCCCCGTATAGATGTCCCCGCCGTGCTGATTCCGCTGCTTCTTCAACCCATCCATATCAGCCACCAGCCCAGTTTGATCATCCCTGCCCCCAGGAAACAGGCGCCCGTCACGAGGTACATCAGGTGGACGCCCCGCCGGATATCCGAAAGCTTTGGTTGGCGGCCTTTTTCGTTCAGATAGGGTTTTGGGGAAACTTCGCCCTCATAGACGGCCGGACCGCCCAGAACCACGTCCAGAGCCCCGGCAAAGGCACTCTCGCATTGGCCGCTGTTGGGTGAGTCGTGCTTATTCCGGTCTTTCAGGAATACTTTCCAGGCCTCGCCGATGTCCCCGCCCACCCCCGGTGATGTCAGGACCGCCAGCAGCCCGGTGATCCTGGAGGGTAGGAGGTTCAACAGGTCATCCAGTTTGGCGGCAAAATACCCGAACTCCCCGTATTGGGCATTTTTATAGGCGATCATGGAGTCCATGGTATTGACCGCTTTATAGAACAGCGCCCCGGCCGGTCCAAACAGGAGGCCGTAAAACAGGGGGGCGATGACGCCGTCGGAAGTGTTTTCGGCCACTGTCTCGATGACGGCCATGATGACGCCCGTTTCCGTCAAATCCCCCGTCTGCCGGCCAACGATCCGGGACAACCGCTTCCTGCCGGTATCAAGGCTGATCTGCAAGCCCTTGGCCGTCATCAGCGCCTCGGTTTTCAGGGTCTTTAAAGCCAGGCAGTACCACAACAGGACCACGGAAAATATAAACTCCAGGGGCTGGGGTAAAATCCACAGGATCAAAAGGGTCGGCAGGATGGCCAGAGCCGAGAGGCAGATCACCAGGAGGAGGCCCTTCAGCCGCCGGATGAACGCCTGATCTTCCCTCCGATTGAGCCGCTCTTCAAGATAGTGAATAACCCGTCCGAAGAATACCACGATGTGGGGGAACCCCACGGGGTCCCCCACTAGGGCATCCAGGGCCAGTGCCAGCGCAGCGGCTGTAAAATATCCCATCATGGCCTCCTCTGGGCGATCCGGATGATTTCTTCCATGTCCAAATTAGTTTCCATCAGGCTGCCCAGGGCATCCATTGCCTTGATTTTATCCCCTTCGAAATCTTTGGGTGCCTGGGCTGTCAGCCCCCGCTCAAGACGGATGGCGTTGAGCAGTGCCCCGCGCCAATGCATCGAATCGAAGATCCCATGGAAATAGGTCCCCAGGATTTTTTCATCCGGAGATTTGGCGCCGTCCCTGCCGCCATTCTCCTTCAGGATGAAGGGGGGCTCTTCGGTTTCCGTGATCCCGGCATGGATCTCATAGCCGTAAACGCTTTGGGCCTTTCCCTGGTAAACCGCATTCCCCTTGGATCTTAGCAGGGTCTTGGCCGGCTCAAATGTGGTTTTTCCCCGGAGGAGGCCGAAGCCCTCGGCCAGGGGGACGTCCCCCTCCACCCCGTGGGGATCCAGAATCTCCTCCAGCAGCATCTGGTAGCCGCCGCAGATCCCCAGAATCCGGCCGCCCTTTTCCGCAAAGCCTGCGATGGCGTCAAACAGACCCCTGGTCTTTAAGTCCGTTAAATCATAAATGGTGTTCTTGGACCCCGGGATGATCAGGAGATCCGGATTTTTCAATTCCCCCGGGCTGTCCACATACCGGACGGACACATCCGCCTCCTGCTCCAGGGGCAAAAGGTCCGTAAAATTGGAGATGTGCTTTAAGTGGATGACGGCTACATCGATCTCCCCCTGGACCCGTTTGTTCATCTCCACGGCGCCATCCTCTTCTTCCAGGTTCAGCTGCCGGTAGGGGATGACCCCCAGACAGGGAATGTGGAGGAGCTCCTCCATCATCTCGATCCCCGGCTGCAGCAGGGCCAAATCCCCCCGGAATTTGTTAAGGATGAATCCCTTGATCCGCTGCCGTTCCTCCGGGGGCAGGAGCATGCAGGTCCCGTAGAGGGCGGCGAACACGCCCCCCCTGTCGATATCCCCCACCAGGACGGCATCGGCGTCCAGGAGCTGTGCCAGGCCCATATTGACGATATCATTGGTCCGCAGGTTGATTTCTGCCGGCGAGCCGGCCCCCTCAATGACCGCAAAATCGTAGGGGGCGGTCCGCTGTTGGAAATCCGCTTTGAGGAGCCGCTTCAGCTCAGGCTTGAAGGCCTCGTATTCCACGGCGCTCATGGTTTTAACAGCCTCCCCGTTGAAGATGACCTGGGCGGTGGTATCCCCCGATGGCTTCAGGAGGATGGGGTTCATCCAGGCCATGGGCTCGATATCAGCGCACTGGGCCTGCAGCGCTTGCGCCCGCCCCATTTCCCCGCCGTTGATATCGACGTGGGAGTTTAAGGACATGTTCTGCGACTTATAGGGACATACCGAATAGCCCCGTTTCCTCAGCGCCCGGATGATACCCGCGGTCACTGTGCTTTTGCCGGCACCCGAGGCGGTGCCCAGGATCATAATTTTGTCAGCCATATGTGCTCCTTCAAAAGTTTCTTTCATTATAATTCCATGTAATTCCATAAAATTCAAAAATGGGTTTCTTAAAATCAGTCCCGCCAGCCAGGTTTTAAGAAGTCACACCCGTCCGGATCAGCTGCCGTGGCCTCCTGCCCTGCGAATGGGGCAGCCGGCCTAGCGGAGGATCACCATGGTGAAGGGCAGCACTTTGGTATTCTGCAGGGATTCCGAATACAAACCGGGGGTGCCGTCCATAAAGTAGACCGTACTTAAAACCTTCAGGCAGGGGTCGCCTTTTATGACCTGGAGCTCCCTGGCTTTCTTCCTGCCCCCAAACACCGCCGGCTGGGCTGTGACTTCCAGCTTGCCGATGTCCCCAATCCCCTCCAGGAGGCTTGTCAGGGACGCTTTGGCCATGGTTTCGTCCATGGTGGCAAGGATGGCTTTCGGCAGATAAACCGTCTCGTAAATGGCAGGTATGTCATTGACATAGCGAACCCGCTCGACCACCCACATTGGGCAGGGGGAGGCACCAACTGCCATAGCCGCCAGGACGGTTTCATCGGTTATGTCTGTCAGGGTCAGGCATTTGACATCATTGAAGACCCGCAGCCCCTTTTCCTTCAGCCGGGCGGTCAGAGAAACCTCGTCCTTTATCAGGTTTTTCCGGCCGGTGATAAAGGTGCCTTTGCCTTTGTAGCGGACCAGATACCCTTCGTTCACCAGCATATCCACGGACTTTCTGGCAGTCATCCGGCTCACTGAATACTTCAGGGCCAGTTCGTTCTCGGAGGGGATGGGGATATTGATTTGATATTCCCCTTTGTTGATTTTCTTCAGCAGCCGGTTGTAGATCATCCGGTACTGAGGCAGAGTTTCCTTCATGACCTGCCGATCTCCTTCAAGAATACCTGATAGGCCCGGTAGGCTTCGAACAGGTCGGCCTTGGAGATGACCTCCCAGGGTGCATGCATATTCTGGACGGCTACCCCGGCATCAATGACATCCATGCCCAGGTTGCCCATGATATAGGCGATGGTACCGCCGCCCCCCTGGTCCACTTTGCCCAGCTCCGAGGTCTGCCAGACGATGTGGTTCTGGTTCATGACCCGGCGGATCTGGGCCAAAAATTCCGGACTGGCATCGTTGCAGCCGGATTTTCCACCGCTTCCCGTGTATTTGTTGAACACGATGCCCCGGTTGAAATACGCCGTGTTGTTGGGCTCGTTGACCGCAGGGTAGTTGGGATCGAAGGCCGCCGAAACATCCGACGACAGCATCTTGGAATTGGTCAGGGCATCGCGCAACGCCTTAGCGGAGCCTTCACCCTTTTTCTCCATGATCTCCGCTACGAGATTTTCGAAGAATCTGGACTGCATTCCGGTGGCCCCCATGGAGCCCACCTCCTCCTTGTCACAGAGGATGCAGCCGCAGGTCCTGCCAGCCACGCCGCCATCCAGGAGAGCCATCAGGGAGGAATAGGCGCAGACCCGGTCATCATGGCCGTAGCCCATGATCATGGAGCGGTCGATCCCGTATTCCCGAGCCTTGCCCTGGGGAACGATCTGGAGCTCTGCCGACACAAAGTCCTCCTCGATGATCCCGTATTTGTTATTCAAAATTTTTAAAATATGCTTTTTGATCCGGTTCTTTTCCTCCTTCCCGCCGGTGGGCCGGGACCCGGCCAGGACATTGAGGTCCTCACCCTTGACGCCCTTGCCCAGGGTAAGCTCCAGCTGCTCTCTGGACAGGTGGATCAACAGGTCGGATATGCCCACCACAGGATCGTTGGGATCCTCGCCGATGACCACATTGATCTTTTCGCCGCTCTCTTTGACGATCACCCCATGGATCGCCATGGGCATGGCCACCCACTGATATTTTTTGATCCCGCCATAGTAGTGGGTCTCCAACAAAGCCAGGTCCTTGTCTTCGTAGAGGGGATTCTGCTTCAGGTCCAGCCTGGGGGAATCGATATGCGCCCCCAGGAGGTTCATGCCCTCCGCCATGGGAGCATCGCCGATGGTGAACAGAAAGATGTTCCGGTCCATGTTCACCGCATAAATTTTATCCCCCGGGTTGATCGTCTCCACATCCCGAATATCCAAAAAGCCATGAGCCTTGGCCTTTTCAACGGCCAAAACGGTGAATTCCCGCTCCGTTTTGCCCAGAGACAGGAAGTCCATATAGCCCCTGGCAAACTCGTCGCACCTCTCCAATTCACTTTCCCCATAGGTATCCCATACGTTTTTAAATTCTCGCTCCATCCTGATTTCCTCCTGAATGAATTGTTGGTTATTCCCGCATATTTTCAATCCCACTTACTTTCAAGCTCCTGGCATGATCGTCTATCATCAGCCTGATTCCCATGTTCCATAGGATCGTTGTTCAACCAATTTGTCGTCTAATTTCTCGTCTAAACTCTCATTTAACCGCTTTTCATCAATGCCCATATCATCCTTAATCTAAAATGGCGGATCATTTCAATATAAGTCATCCGTCCAGTGGCTCGACCATGGATCCGTCGCCTTACCCCAAGCCTTTGTTCAGCCATTCAGGCCCGCTTTTCCATTATAACAAAATCCCTGCTTCCTATGTATATACAAATGGAACTTGACTGTATGATTCGTCTTATTCGCCGTCTGGAGCTTCCAGGGCTACCCAGTGCCCCAGCCTCATTCCGCAAAAATGTTTCGATGAATTTTGAAAAGGCAGGCACTGAAATGATGGGAAAATAAATCAATACCGCCGGCTTAGCCGGCGGTTTGACTAGGCC